>CADFQU010000152.1 GCA_902836505.1 Streptococcaceae bacterium | reverse complement strand
CTGTCGGAACTGTAGACAACGGCCACGTCCTCTATATCGTCCAGTACGATAACCAAAATGATGGTAAATTTGCAGGAATCGAAGCCAAAAAAGACGATGCGACGATTAAAGAAATCGTTGATAAGGCAAAAAATGGGGAACTGCTGACCAAACCTTATCAACTAAAAGGAACGCAATTAGCCCCTTTGGCAAAGGATAGCAAGAATACATCTCGCAATGGTCGCCTTGTCGATTATAGTGAGTACATCCATTCCCTCCTTTACCCGACTTCTAACGTATAGCTCAATATGACGACCAGCTATTACTTAAGCCTCACAGAGTACAACAAAGACTCCTTATTCCTCTTGATTGGTTCAGCTGCTCTTGCTGGACTTTCTATCATACTGGTCGTAGCCAGCTTCTCCGTTCGGAAACGGACCATTGCTTCCTATCAGGAACTCCACCAAAACTATCCCGAACTCCAAGGAGATCTTAGCCGTTTGGCTGATGAGGCCAGTTACTACAATCAAGACTTAAAAGTTATCTTGTACAAGAATCATTTGATCACCTATTTCAAAGGAACACAAACGATTGATTTACGAGAGGTTCAACAACTATACTTACATGTCACTCGAGTTCGTCAATCAGGTATTGCCCGCTCTATCTTCCAATTGTGCTACATCCGCAAGGACAAGCCAAAGAAACAGCATCGCCTAGCCATTAAAAATAAGAAGAATGCTGAAGAACAACTCTACACTCTTTTTGCACAGGTGTCTGAGAGATTCCCAGATGTCAAGGTTGGGATTTAAAACGTCCCAATCCCCCTTTAGAAACTTTTTTCTAAGCACTAAAATCCCCTCATCAGAATCAATTGATGAGGGGATTTTTACTATTTAGGTCACATTTAAAACGACGAAGATCAAATCACTTTCTTACCGTTCTTATAGACATCTGTCACCAGATTCGTCGCAAAGAAATAGAAGAGATAATCTAGATTTGGTGCGTCGTAAATCGTGATATCAGCCTGTTTTCCAACATCGAAAGAGCCAATCGTTTTGGCACGATCTACTGAATAAGCCGCATTAATAGTCACTGCATTGAGAATTTCAACTGGTGTCAAACGCATCATGAAGCAACCTAGATGCATAGCAAACTGAAGATTGGCTGTCGGACAAGAGCCTGGGTTGCTGTCAGTCGTTAGCGTAATAGCCATACCAGCATCCAACATCTTACGAGCCGGTGCATAAGTATCTTCCATGAGACTGAAGGTTGTTGCCGGCAAAAGATTTCCGATGACTTTAGCGGCTGCTAGTTTCTGAATGCCTTCATCGGTAATCACCATCAAGTGTTCTGCACTAGTGGATTCCAATTCAGCCGCTACATCCACGCCTCCGATGGACTCGATTTCATCCGCGTGAATCCGTAACTTGAAGCCCATTTCCTTGGCTTTTGAGAGAAGATAGCGAGACTCATCTGCTGTAAAGACACCCTTTTCACAGAAGATGTCACAGAATTCAGCCAGATTATCTTCTTTCACCTTCGGAAGCATTTGCTCGATAATCAGATCCAAATACTCTTGAGAACGGCCCTTATACTCTGTCGGGATCGCATGGGCTGCCATAAAGGTTGAAACGAGATCAATTTCATGGTCACGGTTCAAGGCAGCTACTACATCTAGTTGGCGTTTTTCCGTTTCCCAATCCAAACCATAGCCACTCTTAGCCTCAACGGTGGTCACTCCATGTCGCAACATATAATCCAGAAGACGTTTAGACTTGTCATAAAGATTCTCAAATGAAGCTTCTCGTGTCGCTCGAACAGTGCTCAGAATTCCACCGCCTTGAGCGAGGATGTCTAAATAGGAAACTCCCGCTAACTTTTTAGCAAACTCATGCTCACGACTGCCTCCATAGACCAAGTGAGTGTGGCAATCGATCAGACCTGGGGTCGCAACTTTTCCTTCACAAGATTTTACTTCCGTACGGTCATCGATCAGTTCTGGATCTGGTTGACCTGTTCCAACTGCAAGAATCTTTCCATCCTTAATAGCGATATAAGCATCGGAAAGGATTTGGGCATCTGCCATCTCTTTTCCATAGAGAGGATGGCCGAGGTCCTTTGGACAAAACAACTGGTTAAAGTGGGTTAAGATTACATCAGCAGACATATAAAAACATTCCTTTCTATTTCCATTGTTATTCATTTTACAATTCTAAAGAAAAAGCGTCAAAAAAAAGTCAAAAAGTTTTCCCCTCATTTTTTTTTGCTTTATTAAAAATTAAATTTATTTTTGACTCTTTATTGACGTTTCTTGGATACAATAAAGAAAATATAAATTCATAGTTTATACATAAGGAGGTTCCTACTATGTCATTTATAGACGATAAAGAAATTGCAGCTGCTATGTCTGTCAAACTTGACTTTGATGTCCTACCTGAAAAGGCAACTTTTCAAGAGGGCATCCGTCGTGCACCTGATAGAGGCTTCCGCTTAACGCAAGCTCAAACTGAGATTGCCCTTAAAAACGCTCTGCGTTATATCCCTAAAAAATTCCACCAAGAGTTGATCCCAGAATTTTTAGAAGAACTAAAAACTCGCGGACGGATCTATGGCTACCGCTTCCGTCCAAAAGATCGGATCTATGGAAAACCAATTGATGAGTACAAAGGAAAATGCACTGCCGCTAAGGCCATGCAGGTCATGATCGATAACAACTTGAGCTTTGAAATTGCCCTTTATCCATATGAATTGGTCACTTACGGAGAAACAGGTTCTGTCTGTGCTAACTGGATGCAGTACAACTTGATCAAGAAATACTTGGAAGTGATGACAGAAGACCAAACCTTAGTTGTTGAATCTGGTCACCCTCTTGGCCTCTTCAAGTCTAAACCAGAAGCTCCTCGCGTTATCATTACCAACGGTCTTTTGATTGGTGAGTATGACAACATGCACGATTGGGAAATCGCTGAAGAGATGGGCGTTACCAACTACGGTCAGATGACCGCAGGTGGCTGGATGTATATCGGTCCTCAAGGAATCGTCCATGGTACCTTTAACACCCTTCTCAACGCTGGACGTCTTAAACTCGGCGTTGCTGATGATGGTGACTTAACTGGTAAACTCTTCATCTCATCTGGTCTCGGTGGTATGAGTGGCGCTCAAGGGAAAGCAGCTGAAATTGCAAAAGCTGTTGCGATCGTTGCAGAAGTTGACCGCTCTCGTATCGAAACCCGTCACTCCCAAGGCTGGATTAGCCAAGTGACAGACAGTGCGGAAGAAGCTGTGAAGTTGGCTCAAGCAGCACTAGAAGCTGGTGAATCAACTTCGATTGCCTACCATGGTAATATCGTAGACTTGCTTGAATATGTCAATGAACACCAAGTCCATGTTCATCTCTTGTCTGACCAAACCTCTTGCCACAACGTATACGATGGTGGGTATTGTCCAGTTGGTATCAGCTTTGAAGAACGGACACGTTTGTTGGCAGAAGACAAAGAAACCTTCCACCGCCTCGTCGATGAAACCTTGGCTCGTCACTTCGCAGTCATCAAAGACTTAACTGCTAAAGGTACTTACTTCTTCGACTACGGTAATGCCTTCATGAAATCTGTTTACGACTCAGGCATCAAGGAAATTTCTAAGAACGGTTTAGATGACAAAGACGGTTTCATTTGGCCATCTTATGTAGAAGATATCATGGGACCTATGCTCTTTGACTATGGTTACGGTCCATTCCGTTGGGTCTGCCTCAGCGGTAAACATGAAGACCTGATCGCAACTGACCATGCAGCCATGGAAGCAATCGATCCAACTCGTCGCTACCAAGACC
>CADFQU010000151.1 GCA_902836505.1 Streptococcaceae bacterium | reverse complement strand
ATAAAAACATGACACGATACAAAGCAACTATTTCTTACGATGGAACTCTATTTGAGGGTTTCCAACGCCAACCGCATGCCCGTAGTGTGCAAGAAGAAATCGAGAAGACCTTGATGCGTCTCAATCAAGGAAATCCTGTGACCATCCATGGAGCAGGCCGGACGGATGCAGGTGTCCATGCCCTTGGACAGGTCATCCACTTTGATCTCCCCCAGCCACGGGACGAGGAGAAGCTCCGTTTTGCCCTCGATACCCAAACCCCAGAGGATATTGACTTTATCCGGGTGGAGCAAGTGCCCGAGGACTTTCATTCACGCTACCAGAAGCACAGCAAGACCTATGAATTTATCGTGGATTATGGTCGTCCCAAGAATCCCATGATGCGTCACTATGCTACCCACTATCCCTATCCCTTGGATGTGGAAAAGATGCAAGCAGCCATCCAAAAGTTGGAGGGAACCCATGATTTCACCGGTTTTACAGCTTCGGGTACCAGTGTGGAAGACAAGGTTCGCACGATTACAGAGGCTCGCTTGGTCGAGGACGTGGCAAATCATCGTCTTCTCTTTACCTTTTCGGGCAATGGTTTCCTCTACAAGCAAATCCGCAATATGGTGGGAACTTTGTTGAAGATCGGAAATGATCGGATGCCGATCGAGCAGATCGATCTGATTTTAGAAAAGAAGGATCGCAATCTAGCAGGTCCTACAGCAGCGCCAAATGGCTTATATTTAAAGGAGATCCGTTATGAGTAATGAATTGATTCTAGCTATTTCAGGAAATGATATTTTTAGTGGGGGAGGTCTTCACGCAGACCTTGCGACCTATACAACCAACAAACAGCATGGCTTTGTAGCGGTGACTTGTTTGACCGCTATGACGGAGAACGGTTTTGAAGTGATTCCGGTGGATCCGACAACCTTTGCTCAACAGCTCAACTCTCTCAAGGATGTTCCTTTCTCTGCTATTAAGCTCGGCCTCTTGCCAAATGTTGAAGTGGCAGATTTAGCCTTGGACTATGTCAAAGCCCATGCGGAGATCCCCGTGGTACTAGACCCCGTCTTGGTCTGCAAGGAAACCCATGACGTGGAAGTATCAGCCCTTCGAGATGAATTGATCAAGTTCTTCCCTTATGTGACCATCATCACGCCAAACCTACCAGAAGCTGAGATCTTGACTCAAAGCAAGATTCAATCGCTCGACGATATGAAGGAGGCAGCTCGCAAGCTCCATGAATTGGGAGCAGCGACTGTCGTGGTCAAAGGGGGCAACCGCCTTAACAAGGAAAAAGCCATCGATGTCTTTTATGACGGCCAAGACTTTACGGTCTTCGAAGAAGACATTTTAGAAAAGAATAATACAGGAGCTGGTTGTACCTTTGCCTCTAGTATTGCAAGCCAGTTAGTCCAAGGGAAGGCAACCTTAGAAGCTGTTAAGGCTTCAAAAGCGTTCGTCTACCAAGCCATTCAAAAATCAGATCAATATGGAGTAGTTCAATATGACCAATAAACGTACCCAAGTAATCGCGCATTTAGCCATTTTAACCGCCTTGACAGTTGTGCTAGGCTATTATACCAAGTTGCCAACTCCGACCGGGATGGTGACCTTGCTGGATCTAGGCGTCTACTTTACCGCCTTTTATCTGGGGCGCAAAGAAGGAGCAGTGGTCGGTGGTCTTGGTGCCTTTCTCTTGGACCTCCTCTCTGGCTATCCTCAATGGATGTTCTTTAGTCTCTTGTTCCACGGAGCTCAAGGCTACTTTGCTGGTTTTAAAGGAAAAGCCCGTTACATCGGTCTGCTTCTAGGAACGGTTATCATGGTAGGTGGTTATGCCCTAGCTTCAGCACTCTTTTTAGGAAATACCTGGGTAGCGGCCATTGAAGAGGTTCCTCATAATCTGGTTCAAAACTTCGTTGGGATGGCTCTGGGATATGCTCTGTATCATTTCTTACCAAAGAAGGGAAATTAGAGGATGGAGTTAGAGCAATTAAAAAGAGAAACCCAGGAGATCTTGCTGGATCTTATATCCAAGGCCAATCTGCATCAGGGACAAATCCTCGTATTAGGCTTGTCCACCAGTGAAGTCGCTGGTGCAAGTATCGGGAAGAACTCAAGTCTGGAGATTGGGCAAGCCATTGTGAAAACCATCCTAGATACACTGACTCCCAAAGGCATTTACTTAGCTGTCCAAGGATGTGAGCATCTTAACCGCGCTCTAGTGGTCGAACGTGAACTATCAGAAAAGAAAGACTTAGAAATCGTCAATGTACTACCGAGCCTCCATGCGGGGGGCGCAGGACAGTTGGCAGCCTTCGGTTATATGAAAGACCCTGTCGAAGTGGAATACATCACAGCTCAGGCTGGTTTGGACATCGGGGATACTTCGATTGGGATGCATGTCAAGCATGTGCAAGTACCCGTTCGCCCTGTCTTGAAAGAACTGGGTGGCGCTCATGTGACGGCTCTAGCGAGTCGTCCAAAGTTGATCGGTGGGGCGCGTGCTACTTACCAGGAAGATCCGCTTCGGAAGTCCTAATAGGAAGGAAACTAGTTCAGGCATGGACTAGTTTTTTTATTCCGGGACAATTTTTGAGATAGAAAAGAGATTTTTAATCTTTTGGTCTTCATAAACCACTATAAAATTCCTCTAAAAAGAAGCAGTTTCCACAAAACCAAGATGCCCAAAAACTTGCATTTTCGAAGTTTTATGGTAAAATTATTAGGAATGACTATATTATTTTAAGGAGAGACAGAATGTCTGTATCATTTGAAAACAAAGAAACAAACCGCGGAGTATTGACTTTCACTATCAGTCAAGACCAAATTAAACCAGCTTTAGATCGCGTGTTTGAGTCTGTTAAGAAAAACTTGAACGTACCAGGATTCCGTAAAGGTCACCTTCCACGTCCGATCTTCAACCAACGTTTTGGTGAAGAATCACTTTATCAAGATGCTTTGAATGATCTTCTTCCAGCAGCTTATGAAGCAGCAGTAAAAGAAGCAGGTCTTGAAGTGGTTGCTCAACCAACTTTTGACGTTGTATCAATGGAAAAAGGTCAAGATTGGACATTGACAGCAAATGTTGTTACAAAACCAGAAGTAAAATTGGGTGCTTACAAAGACCTTGAAGTATCTGTAGAAGTTTCTAAAGAAGTAACAGATGAAGATGTAGATGCACGTATCGAACGCGAACGCAACAACTTGGCTGAATTGGTAATCAAAGAAGGACCAGCAGCTGAAGGTGATACTGTTGTGATCGACTTTGTAGGTTCTGTTGACGGTGTTGAGTTTGACGGAGGAAAAGGAGATAACTTCTCACTTGGCCTTGGTTCAGGTCAATTCATCCCAGGTTTCGAAGACCAATTGGTTGGACACTCAGCTGGTGAAACAGTTGATGTCATCGTAACTTTCCCAGAAAACTACCAAGCAACTGACCTTGCAGGTAAAGAAGCAAAATTCGTGACAACCATCCACGAAGTAAAAGCAAAAGAAGTACCAGCTCTTGACGATGAATTGGCAAAAGACATCGACGAAGAAGTTGAAACTCTTGCTGAATTGAAAGAAAAATACCGCAAAGAATTGGCTACTGCTAAAGAAGAAGCATACAATGATGCCGTTGAAGGTGCAGCAATCGATAAAGCAGTTGAAAACGCTGAAATCGTAGACCTTCCAGAAGAAATGATCCACGAAGAAGTTCACCGCTCAGTAAATGAGTTCCTTGGAAACTTGCAACGTCAAGGTATCAACCCTGACATGTACTTCCAAATCACTGGAAATACTCAAAAAGACTTTAAAAAAAAATACGAAGCAGAAGATGAGTCA
>CADFQU010000150.1 GCA_902836505.1 Streptococcaceae bacterium | reverse complement strand
AGCCGACATCATTGGCAGAAGTGGCTTTAAAAGCAGGAGGCATCCAAATTTTACGAATACCCAAGTCTGCTAGGTGAGGAGCATCTGCAGCTAAGCGGGACCAGTGTTGACCATCCGAAGGTAAGTACCATTCAAAATATTGCATTAAGGTTTGATTTTCCATTTGTTTCTCATCTTTCGTGAATTAATGCCTTATTTTACCAAAAATGAAAGGATAGAGCAAAGGTTTATGCTCTCGAAAGCGCTGTCTTTATGTCATGGAGGATAAATAGGCACAAAGATAGATCTCACATGAGAAAAAGAAGGGAATTTGGAAACATAATTAGGAACTATTTTTCAGTTTGCTTCAAGTTCACTTAATCTGTCTTAGAAGACCCTGCGGCTCGAAAAAGTGTCTCCATCAATTGATTTACAGGAAGGAAAGTCCAGATAGCTTTCCCTGCTGTAAGTTTAGTTGTGATCCTGTTTGAAAGCTGGGAGACTACCAGATGATAGGGAATCTATTTTCCTGACAGGAAAAGATGCCATCGATGAAAGGAGGTTTCGTTTCTAGTGCATCTATTAAAGAATGAATTTGTCTACTTTTTCGTCGTTTTGGATAAACCGGTCAAAACGACATGTTTCAAAGGAGTTTGTATATGAAAAAATCTAGCCTTGTTTCGATTGTTTTTGCAAGTTTGTTACTGAGTCCAGTTGTTTTGGCGCGCCATGTCCAGGCAGAGGAAGTGGCTACGAATGGTGTAGACCCAGCCTTGACTACCCAGGTGGGACAGCCAAGTACAGCTGAAGCCACTCCTATTTCAGATGCAGTTCCAGCAAGTGGGGAGCTGTCTCCTAAGAAGGAGCTTACGAATCAACCTAGCCCGGATCAAGCGACTGCTGAAACAGGTCCTACAACGATTCAGCCGACAACGGGAAATGAATCCTCTCCGACCAAGGAGACTGCTGTAGTAGAAAAAACTCCTGTCCAGCCTGCTAGTGATGCTCCTCAATCAGCAGAAGTGTCTGTGTCAGAGAAGAATCCTTCTCCAGTTTCTAGCGCTCCTAAAGTGACCCTAGGAGAACTTTCAGAAGTGACAGGTCAACCAGTAGCAGAGCCAGATATGAAGAAGGAAGCTACAGTGATAGACGCTGTCAATCACCTCTTAAACTGGGCTTCGACCAAGGAAAACCAAGTCGGGTCTACTGATAAGGACCGATTGGCTTTTGCTAAGAGCCTGGGAATGGTCAAGGAAGGAGTGGAGGGTTCTGCTCCAGTCACGGATCTCTCCACCATGTTAGAAGTGGCTAAAAAGCTCCATACTGCTTACCGAGCAGAGCGGAAGGAACCTCTCTTTTTGAATGGACGGGCCCAGCCGATTTTCCCATTTTCACCTGGGGATGATATTGAGCATTATTCCTATGATAAGAGTGATATCGTCCGCTATATTGTCTATGTAGAGACTGACTATGATACGGATGGTGATGGCAAGCCTGACCTGGTCAAGACCTTTGTACAGGTGCCAAAAGCTGCCGTCAATGGAGACTATAAGGCTGCCAGCATCTTTGAAGCTAGCCCTTATGTGACAGGGACGACCGAAGAGCGGACTTTAGAAGGGATTGGTCTCAAAGAAGGGGGTAACTTCGAGATGGCCAAGCTCTATGAAAAACCTGCCAAACGCCAAGCCAGCAAAACCGTAACGACAGAAGAAGTAGCCAAAGCGACCGATCCAAAAGATTGGTACTATATCAATCCGCGTGAAAGCTATGAAGGGTACAACCACTATGATTATGAAAACCTCAACTGGTACAATTACTATCTGGTTCGTGGTTATGCAGTGGTGACCAGCAGTGGCTTGGGATCAAAAGGATCCGATGGAATCAATACGACCGGCTCTGATCTTGAAGTGGCGGCATACAAGAATATCGTGGAATGGCTCAACGGCAAACGCAAAGCCTACTCTGATAAGACTAGCAACCACGAAGTCAAGGCTGACTGGTCCAACGGCAATGTTGCCATGACAGGCTTGTCTTGGGCAGGTACGACAACATTTGGAGTGGCGTCTACTGGAGTGGAAGGTCTCAAGACCATTGTGCCAGCAGCAGGGATTGCCAGTTGGTATGACCATTTCAACAGCCAAGGCTCTCCCCTTGATACAGGAGCATCCAATGACCTTTCTTGGCTATCTGTCTATACCTCTGGTCGTATCCTAGATAAGGAGGATTGGGACAAGGTCAAGGATTACTATGCAGCCTATATCACCAAGCTCAATGAACTCCAGCACAAGGATGGTCATAATTACAACGAAGAATATGCCAAACGCGACTACACGCTCAACGCAGCCAACTTAAAGGCAGCCCCTCTCATTATCCAAGGGCTCAACGATGACAATGTTAAACCAAAACATTTTGAACTCATGCTGGAAGCCTATAAGAAGGCGGGGATTGATCCCAAAGTCTTGCTCCACCAGGGCAATCACATCTATCCATCCACTCGTTGGTCAGGGACAGAAGTGGCAGGGCAAGCCTTTAATGACCTGATGAATCTCTGGTATAGCCATTACCTCTACGGTATCGAAAATGGCATTGAAAACCTCCCGCAAGTAACAGCTCAGGACAATCTGGATCCTAGCAAGTGGCACCGTTTTGACAAATGGGATACGGATCAAACTATCTCAGGTCGGATCTACTCTAAGCGGGAAGAGGTAACGGTGACGGGTGATTACTATGGCACGGGAAACAATTGGACTACACGCAACCAGGATGCGGCCTTCCATTCTTCCGAAGTAGCAGCTTCCTATGCAGCAACCGTCGACCAAGATACGACCATCAAAGGTCATATTCCGGTGCATTTTAGCGCAGCTTTTGTCAAGGGAGACAAGAACCATGCCCATGTCAGTGCGACCCTGATGGATGTTTCCGATGAAGAATTTGATGTCGTTAAGGAAGAAATCACCTATGACAAAGATGGCTACAGCACGCGCACACTAGAAAAAGAAACCATCGATGAGACAGGCTACTGGAACGGCAGCAATCTTGAGACTTTACCTCTCAAACGCTACACCACTCACAAGGTCAAGAGTGTGGTGATCGCGCGTGGTTGGATGAATCTAGCCAATCCAGCTTCTCGCTATGACTCTGCTAGCTCCAGCCAGTCCATCGATATCAAAGAAAATGAATTTCATGATTATACCATGTACTTGCAGCCAAATTTGTATACAGTGAAAAAAGGTCATCGTCTGGTCTTGAGCCTACACACCTATGATCCGGATTATATCTATTTTGCAGATCCATATGAAGTGACCTTTAAGACAGACTCTATTTCAACAACCATCCCAACTGTCGAAGCTAGCCGGTCGCTCTTATTCCGCTACCAGCCAAGTGAAAAGGATACCGAATATGCAAGATTAGTAGACCGAATCCTCCCAATCGCACAGAAGGAATCAACAGGAGAAGATGGAGGTAAGGACTTGGCTAACCATCCAGACCAACAACCACCAGTCGGACGGGATCCAATGAATTTCCGTCAGGAACAAAAAGCAGAAATCGCTCAATTGACACAGGCAAATAAATCCACCAGTCCAAAAAGTGAAGCTCACTTGCCTGAAACTGGAGAAACAGCAAATATCTGGACAGTTTATGGTTTACTTACTGTCCTTGCGACTAGCTTGTGGAAAGTTGTCTACCGTCGCAAAGAAAATCAATAATATCAGACTGATCGCCCAAGGGTGATGGGAAACCAAAGGATCCAGTCCATCAGAAGGAGGCTTTCATTGAGATCCATAGAACATTTCCAAGAACAGATTGCCACTATATTTCAAGAAGGCATGGCAATTCCCAGCTTTA
>CADFQU010000149.1 GCA_902836505.1 Streptococcaceae bacterium | reverse complement strand
AACGAAGAAGAAAAAGGAAAAATAGATGAAGCCCAATACTTCATTTTCTTTCTTGAAGAATAATTATTTAGCGCCTACAGGAGCCTCTTTCACGCATCTGTATGGACCAATATTAGGTGTTCAAGCAAGTCAATTATATACTTTTCTGCTGAGTCTCTATGATCAGGGGAAAGAAAAACGGCTGATTGCTGTTGTTTTAAATCATTTGGATCTAGGGTTCGCTCATTTTCTCGAAAGTCTAGACCGTTTGATTGCCATGAATTTACTAGAGGTTTTTGAGACAGATGAAGGACTTCAGTTCCGATTTTTGGCTCCGCTAGAAGCAGATCAATTTTTCGCGAATGTCGCTTATCAGAAGTTGCTGGAGAAAAAAATAGGAGAAGCAGCAGTTCGTGACTTGCTTCCTGAAAAACCAGAGGGAGAGAAACGGAAGGTGAACTTTGCCTCTGTTTTTGGGATTGATGGTGTTTCGACCCCTCAGAGGAAAGTATCTTCCTTCAGTTTAGAGCACTTTAAACAATTAATGGTGCGGGATGGCCTTCGTTTTGCTAACACACCAGCCGACCTGTTATTTCTTTAGTCCATCACCGAAGAGAAGATTTGAACTTAGTACGAGACCTATCTGTTGGCCAAAGAGACAGCGGTTAATTTGGTCATTTCGACCAAACGGATGAGACAAAAACTGACCCAAGAGCCACAAGAAAAAGGTAAGGATGAGTTCACTCCGCAGGAAAGAGCTATTATCCGGGAAGCTAAAAATAAGACTAGTCGTCAATTTTTAGCAGGAATTAAAAAAGCGCGTAAGGCTGTTGTGACCCAATCAGAACGCCAAGTAATTTCTGACTTGGCCCGTTCAGGCCTGTTAGATGAAGTTATTAATGTGATCTTGTTGTTGACCTTTAACAAGGTTGCTTCCGCCAATCTCAATGAAAAGTATGCCTTAAAAGTTGGAAATGACTTTGCTTATGAGGGGATAAAGATGGCTGAGGAGGCCGTTCTGAAGATCCGCCAGCGCCAAGACTCCCATTTACAAAAAGCAAAAGAGAAAGTAGCTAAGAGTGGATCAACGACAGGAAAGACCAATGTTCCGAAGTGGAGTCAGCCTAACTATACCAATCAGACTAGCCAAGAAGAACAGGCTAATCTGGAACAACAAAAACGAGCCTTGCTCGAGAAATTAAATCAAGGAGGGGAGTAAATGGAGAGCGTAGGGAAAACCATGTCCCAGATGAATCGATCACAGCAGTTCAATTATGAAGAATTGGTAGCTCAAATTCTCGCCGAACCTGAGATTGCAACCTTTATTCAAAAGGAAGGTTTATCGGATGTAGAAATCCGTCGTAGCATTTCCAAATTTAACCAATACATCAGTGAGCGCAATCGCTTTGTCCTTGGGGATGAAGATTATATTGCAAGAGGGTATAAGCCTGTTTTAGTAATGAATGAAGGTTATGCGGATGTTTCCTATGAGGAGACACCTGAATTAATCGAGGCACAAAAACAAGCCGCTATCAATAGACGCTTGCAGCTGATCAACTTACCAAGCACCTTGAAGGAAGCTTCCTTAGCCAAAGTCGACTTGGATGATCGTGGGCGCTTTGGGGCCTTTGAAGAATTAGCGAATTTTGTCGCATCTTATCCTCAAGCTCGTAAAGGGATTTTTCTATATGGAGATTTTGGAGTTGGGAAAAGTTATATGATGGCAGCCCTTGCCCACGACTTATCTGAAAAACGGCAGGCTTCTTCAACGATTCTGCATTTTCCAAGCTTTGTCATCGATGTCAAAAATGCCATTAATACAGGCCAAGTTAAAGAGATGCTGGATCAAGTCAAGAAGGCTGAAATCTTGATTCTTGATGACATTGGGGCAGAGCAAATGTCGCCTTGGGTGCGGGATGAAGTCTTGCAAGTGATTTTGCAACACCGGATGCAGGAGATTCTTCCAACCTTCTTTACCTCCAATTTCAATTTTGAAGACTTGGAACGTCATTTTGCTACGTCTCGGAATGGAGATGAGACTTGGCAAGCCAAACGTGTCATGGAGCGAATTAAGTTCCTGGCTAAAGAAGTGCGCCTAGAAGGAGAAAATCGCCGATGAATACTGTTATTGATTTGATGAAATCTCACTCCTCTGTCCGTCGCTTTAAAGAGGAGGATATCAAGGAGGAAGATCTTCGAGCGATCCTAACAGCTGGGCAAATGGCTTCCTCTTGGAAAAATTTTCAGTCCTATTCCATCATCTTAGTGAGAAGCCAAGAAAAGAAAGAGGCACTGTATCAATTTGTCCCTCAGGAGGCCATCCGTCAATCCTCTGTCTTCCTATTGTTTGTAGGAGATCTCAACCGAGCTGAAAAAGGGGTTCGGATGCATACGGATCAATTCCATCCAGAAGGACCGGATAATTTGTTGATTACTTCTGTAGATGCTGCCTTGGCAGGTCAAAATACTTTGTTGGCTGCAGAGAGTTTAGGCTATGGAGGGGTCATTATCGGCTTGGTGCGTTATCAAGCTTCTGAAGTGGCTAAATTATTTAATTTACCAGACTATACCTATCCTGTCTTTGGGATGGCTTTAGGGGTGCCAAATCAGAATCATCCTGTTAAACCACGCCTTCCTTTGGAAGCTGTTGTATTTGAGGAAAGCTATCAAGTGCAGACTCCTGAGGTGATTGAAGCCTTTGACCAAGTACAGACTGCCTATGCTGGAGCACGGGCAACAGATACTTGGAGTCAACGCTTGGCTGCCCAATTTGGACAGGAGGAACCAGTTGCTACGGCAGAGTTATTAAAGAAACACCAACTAGAAAAATAAGAGAAAAGAGGATACCATGGCTTTACCTACTGTTGCCATTGTAGGACGTCCTAATGTCGGGAAATCCACGCTCTTTAACCGGATTGCCGGTGAGCGGATTTCCATTGTCGAGGATGTCGAAGGAGTTACTCGGGACCGTATTTATGCAACGGCGGAGTGGCTAAACCACCAATTTAGTATTATCGATACTGGCGGGATTGATGACGTGGACGCACCTTTCATGGAGCAAATCAAGCACCAAGCTGAGATTGCCATGGATGAAGCTGACGTCATTGTCTTTGTAGTATCTGGAAAAGAAGGAATTACCGATGCAGATGAGTATGTTGCTCGGATGCTCTACAAGACTCACAAACCAGTGATTTTAGCGGTCAATAAAGTGGATAATCCAGAGATGCGAAATGACATCTATGATTTCTACGCTCTTGGCCTGGGAGAACCCTTGCCAGTGTCATCTGTACACGGGATTGGTACAGGGGATGTCTTGGATGCCATCGTTGAAAATCTTCCAACGGATCGCGAAGCAGAAAATCCAGATGTCATTAAGTTTAGTTTGATTGGTCGTCCAAATGTTGGAAAATCAAGCTTGATCAATGCCATCCTTGGAGAAGACCGCGTCATTGCTAGTCCTGTGGCTGGGACTACGCGAGATGCTATTGACACCCATTTCACGGATGCTGAAGGCCAAGAATATACCATGATTGATACTGCAGGAATGCGGAAATCTGGTAAGGTCTATGAAAATACAGAGAAGTATTCTGTGATGCGGGCCATGCGGGCTATCGATCGTTCGGATGTAGTCTTGATGGTCTTGAATGCGGAAGAAGGTATTCGAGAGTACGATAAGCGGATTGCTGGATTTGCCCATGAAGCAGGAAAAGGGATGATTATCGTGGTCAATAAGTGGGATACTCTTGAAAAGGACAACCACACCATGAAGCAATGGGAAGAAGATATTCGCGATCAATTCCAATATCTTTCTTATGCTCCCATTATCTTTGTCTCTGCTTCGACGACACAACGCTTGCCAAATATACCA
>CADFQU010000148.1 GCA_902836505.1 Streptococcaceae bacterium | reverse complement strand
AGACACCCTGATCGCATCTTCAGAGAAGGCGCGTGCGATCCTCGGATGGCAACCAAAATTTGATAATATCGAAACCATCATCCAAACAGCCTGGGCATGGCATTCCAGCCACCCAGATGGGTACAATGATCGGTAAGAAGGAAACTCAAGTCAGTTGGCCTGAGTTTTTGCATGGGGGAATATGCTATAATGAAGTAAACAGAAGGGTGTGCCCGAATAGCGTAAGCTAACGGGTCAACTAGGAAGGTTTTACACAAGTTATTAGGTGTAGCCTTCTTTTTTGGTATAATATAAAGAGAAAAGTACAAATATTAAGGATGACACAAAAGGAGAAGCTTATGAAACGAAAAGAGAAAGTAGGAGCCTTCATTCTCCTCCTAGCAGGACTTGTTACGGTTGGTTGTAGCAAACGAACTCCTCGACATTCTAGTCAGTTGAATAACAGCTCGGAAACAAAGGCGATATCATCTTCCAGTAAAAAAGTTGCTAAAAAAGAGGTGAAAAAGGATTACAAGAAGTTATACCAGCCTGTTTTTGAGGATTATCAAAAGATTTTTACCTCGCCAAAGGATACAGCAAGTATCGCAAGCCTCTATCAAAGTTTACAAGCAACTGAGCGTCCAATCAATAGTTGGGCAATTGAAAATGCGGTCAACCAAGCAGATGAAATGCGCTATGCCTTTGCAGATTTGAATAATGATGGGATAGAGGAACTGTTGATTGCGGACCTAAATGTGAGTGGCAAATATTTCTTAACCGGTCTTTACTATTTGCAAGCTGGGAAACCTGTTCTTTTGGCAGAAGGGTTCGTGGCAGGTCATGGTGGAGCAAGAAATGCTGCGCTTGTCTATAAAGGAGGAGAGGTTCTGGAGCTTAGCTGGTCCTCAGGTACGGGTCAAGGTTATGGAACTCTTTATCAGCTTAATGCTAAGCAAGAGCAAGCGACTATCCTCCAAGAAAAAGAGATTCAAATACAAGCAAATGATATTGCTGCTGATTTTGGAAAAAATGCATCCGATCAAATTGATTTAAGAGGTCTTGATTGGCAGGAATTTGAAGTTTCTGGTCGCACAATTAAATCAGAAACACAACGGAAAGCTCCTTGGAATGCCAACAAATCAGCGAAACTGGAAGCTTTTATAAAGGACTGGGGGGAAAGACTCGGTCAACCTAATTACCAAAAGGGGATCGCAGGAGGTGATGTTGGGGCTGACCATCTCTATACACTTGGGGATGGTGCACCAAGTGAGAAAATGAATGCCGAGTATACGGATACAGGTCTAGGAAATGCTCAGTACCGAATTGTAGAGCGTTATAGCAATTGGGATAAATACCCGGATGTTCATAGTTACTTCTTTGCGATAACCGATACAGGAGAAGCGATTGTCTTTCATTCACCGACGACTAATGGTGGGGTTATGTATTTAAAACCAACAGAAAATGCAGAAATCCAAGCGGAGTTTAAACGCTTGGTGGAAGAAGAATAGTTAATCATAATGAAGAGTTTGGCCTTGGCCGAGCTCTTTTTCTTATATATGATTTCAAATCAAAATCGTTGACAGATGTAATATCTAGCATTACAATATTATAATAATGATTACACTCTTATAAAAAGTGAGATAAGGATCTTAGCTTTTAAGGAGATGGTGAGGAAGAATATGATTGAATACAAAAATGTAGTCCTGCGCTACACGGATACTGACATTTTAAAAGATGTCAATCTCCGTATTGAGCAGGGAGAATTTATGGTCTTGGTAGGACCTTCAGGCTCTGGAAAAACCACCATGCTTAAGATGATCAATCGGCTTTTGGAACCGACAGATGGCAATATCTATATGGATGAAAAACGCATCAAGGACTATGATGAACGAGAGTTACGTCTCAGTACCGGTTATGTCCTTCAAGCCATTGCCCTCTTTCCAAATCTAACAGTCGCTGAGAATATTGCTCTCATTCCTGAGATGAAGGACTGGAGTAGGGAGCAAATCGCTTCTAAAACAGAAGAACTCTTGGACAAGGTGGGTCTGCCCGCTGCAGATTATGCTCATCGGTTACCGAGCGAGTTATCAGGTGGGGAGCAACAACGGATTGGCATTGTGCGGGCTATCATTGCAGAGCCTAAAATCTTGCTAATGGATGAGCCCTTCTCAGCCTTGGATGCTATTTCTCGCAAGCAGTTGCAGGCTCTTACCAAAGAATTGCACAAAGAATTTGGTATGACGACTATTTTCGTGACTCATGATACGGACGAGGCCTTGAAATTAGGCGATCGGATTGCGGTGCTACAAGAAGGAGAGATTGTACAGGTGGCGAATGCTGAGACCATTCTAGCCCAGCCGGCCAACGACTTTGTCTCGGATTTATTTGGAGGTGCTCACCATGTCTAAACTACTTGCAACCTTTCAAGAACGCTTTGGGGACTGGCTCACTGCACTGGGGCAACATTTGCAACTGTCGTTACTGACCTTGCTCCTTGCAATTTTTCTGGCGGTCCCTCTGGCTATTTATTTAAGTACACGCAAGAGAGCCAGCAACTGGGTTTTACAGGTAGCTGGGATCTTCCAGACCATTCCTTCCATGGCCCTTTTGGGGCTCTTCATTCCCATCATGGGGATCGGAACACTTCCGGCCTTGACAGCTCTCGTCATCTATGCCATTTTCCCCATCCTTCAAAATACCATCACCGGTTTGCAAGGGATTGACCCAAGCCTCGAAGAAGCAGGGGTCGCCTTTGGGATGACCAAGTGGGAACGACTCAAGAAGTTTGAGATTCCCTTGGCCATGCCCGTCATCATGTCTGGGATTCGGACAGCAGCTGTGATGATTATCGGGACGGCTACCCTTGCTGCCTTGATTGGATCAGGGGGACTTGGTTCCTTTATCCTTCTGGGGATTGACCGCAATAATGCCAGTCTGATTTTGATCGGTGCCCTGTCTTCTGCCTTCTTAGCCATCGCCTTTAACCTGCTTCTCAAATGGATGGAAAAGGCCAAGTTGCGGACCATCTTTGCGGCTTTTGCGGTCATGATCCTCGGATTAGGAGCTTCTTATACACCAAGTCTTCTTCCCAAACCGGAAAAAGAAAACCTGGTCATCGCTGGGAAGCTAGGTCCTGAACCGGAAATTCTAGCCAATATGTACAAGATCTTGATCGAAGAAAACACGGATATGACAGTGACCGTCAAACCAAATTTTGGAAAGACCACCTTCCTCTATGAAGCTCTGAAAAAAGGAGATATTGCGATCTATCCAGAGTTTACCGGTACTGTGACCGAAAGTCTCCTCAAGCCAGCGCCGCAAGTCAGCCATGATCCAGAAGCAGTCTATCAAGCGGCCCGAGATGGGATCAAGAAACAAGACGACCTAGCCTTGCTCAAACCCATGGCTTATCAGAATACCTATGCTGTCGCGGTGCCTAAGAAAATTGCCCAAGAGTATGGCCTCAAGACCATTTCTGACTTGAAAAAGGTGGAAGGACAACTAAAGGCAGGTTTTACACTAGAGTTTAATGATCGAGAGGATGGGAATAAGGGCTTGCAGAAGGTCTACGGCCTTCATCTACAAGTTTCCACCATGGAGCCAGCTCTTCGTTACCAAGCTATTCAGTCTGGTGATATCCAGATAACAGATGCCTACTCTACAGATGCCGAGCTTGCTCGCTATGACCTCGTGGTCCTAGAAGATGACAAGCAACTCTTCCCGCCATATCAAGGGGCCCCACTCATGAAAGCTAAATTACTGGAAAAACATCCAGAATTGGAAGCAGTTCTCAATAAACTAGCTGGTAAAATCACGGAGAGTCAAATGAGTCAGCTCAACTAGGAATCCTCTGCATGAGCTGGAATTGCTTTGAAATGCGTAGTAAATTTTGCA
>CADFQU010000147.1 GCA_902836505.1 Streptococcaceae bacterium | reverse complement strand
GTTTATGATGGTCGATCCAAAGATGGTGGAGCTTTCTGTCTACAATGATATTCCCCACCTCTTGATCCCAGTGGTGACTAACCCACGCAAGGCCAGTCGGGCCCTACAAAAGGTTGTCGATGAGATGGAAAATCGCTACGAACTCTTCTCGAAAGTGGGTGCTCGGAATATTGCTGGCTTTAATGCCAAGGTGGCTGAGTACAATACCCAGTCTGAGATGAAGCAAGTACCACTTCCATTGATTGTGGTCATTGTCGATGAGTTGGCAGACTTGATGATGGTGGCAAGTAAAGAAGTGGAAGATGCGATTATTCGTCTTGGACAGAAGGCGCGTGCGGCAGGGATCCACATGATCCTTGCGACCCAACGGCCATCAGTTGATGTTATTTCAGGTTTGATCAAGGCCAATGTACCTTCCCGTGTCGCTTTTGCGGTATCATCTGGGACCGACTCACGGACCATCTTGGATGAAAATGGGGCGGAGAAATTACTCGGTCGTGGAGACATGCTCTTTAAACCGATTGATGAAAATCATCCGATTCGTCTACAAGGGTCCTTTATCTCAGATGATGATGTTGAGCGGATTGTGAACTTTGTCAAAGAACAAGCAGAAGCCGATTATGATGATGCCTTTGATCCAGGCGAAGTATCCGAGTCGGACTTTGATGGTGGTATGGGTGGATCTGATGAAGGCGATCCTCTCTTTGAAGAGGCCAAAGCGCTCGTGATCGAGACCCAAAAAGCCAGTGCGTCGATGATTCAGCGTCGCTTATCAGTTGGTTTCAACCGTGCCACTCGCCTCATGGAAGACTTGGAAGCAGCAGGTGTCATCGGACCAGCTGAAGGAACCAAGCCAAGAAAGGTCTTGCAGACCAATTAATCTTTCTTTAAACGAAGAAGGAATGAGATAGTTGACAATAGCAAAAACCTGCCTGTACAAGGGGCAGGTTTTGTTTACGAAGAAAAAGAAAAGGACAGCAGATGCATCTCGATACCATTCACCATATTGCCATTATTGGCCACGATTATGACAAAACCAGAGAATTTTATGTAGATAAATTAGGCTTTGAACCTTTAGACGAACACCATCGGCCAGAAAAGCAGGACATTCTCTTTAATATCCGAAAGGGAAATCTGACCTTGGAAATATTTATCAAACCAGATGCCCCAAAGAGACCCTTTCTCCCTCATCCAGAGCATACAGGTCTTCGTCATCTTGCTTTTTGAGTAGAAGATGTTCAAGCCTGTTTAGTAGAGTTTGACCAATTAGGAATCTCCCATACAGAGCTACGAGTGGATGATTTTGATGGGCGCAAAATGGCCTTCTTCTTTGATCCAGATGGCTTGCCTCTGGAACTCCACGAGTAGGTATAAAAAATCTTCGGTCTCTAGTCTGAAGCAAGAAGACAACCTTTTTGCTAAACTGGATATAGATAAAAGAAAGAAGTATATATGGAAGAGAAGCGCTATAGCGGGCTAACGAATGAGCAAGTCCAAAGCCGAATCAGACAAGGCAAACAAAATCGAGTAACCATCACAGCTGAAAAGTCGACGAGAGAGATTGTTTATTCAAATGTCTTTACTTATTTCAACCTGGTCTTTGGTATTTTAGCTATCTTATTGGTACTAGTACGGTCTTGGAACAATATGTTATTTGTTCCTATTGTCGTCGTTAACTCCTTGATTGGGATTGTTCAAGAATTGCGGTCCCGTCGGATTTTGAATAAGATGCGTCTCCTTCAAGTGGAGAAAGCTCGAGTGATTCGTGAGGGAGAACGGCTGGACCTTCCCGTCGACCAGGTGGTAGAGGGAGATGTCGTCTTGTTCCAAGCGGGGGATCAGATCTATGCGGATGCCAAGATTCTAGATGGCTCGATCATGGTCGATGAGTCTCAATTAACAGGAGAAGCAGATGAAATCCCTAAAGCTGAGCATCAGACACTCATGTCAGGAAGTTTTGTTATTTCAGGCCAGGCAGTTGCGGTCTTGGAACAAGTAGGAGATGCGTCTTATATTAATCAGCTGAGTCTCTCTGCAAAAAAAGTCAAGGGACACGAAGAATCTGAAATGGTTCATGCAGTGGACGGCCTTGTCCGAATGATCGGAATGATTCTCATCCCGATTGGCTTGCTCTTGTTCTTGCAGAGTTATCTAGGAAATCAAGAATCCCTCAAAGTTAGCATCACCTCTATGGTCGGTGCCATCATTGGAATGATTCCGGAAGGTCTCTACCTCTTAATGACTCTAGCCTTGGTGCTTGGGGCAACCCGTTTAGCCCTTCAAAAGGTCCTACTCAACAGTATGAAGGGGATTGAAACCCTATCCCGTATTGACGTCCTCTGTCTAGATAAGACGGGAACCATTACCGAACACAGGATGCAAGTGAGTGAGCTCCTCCCCTTGATGCTAGAGGAAAAAGAAAGCAAAGAAATATTAAGTCACTATCTCCAAGCAAGTGAAGATCAGAATGATACCATCTCGGCCATTCGGCAGTATCACTCCGTCCAACCCGCCCAAGTATGGCCCGTTCAAGACCGCCTTCCTTTTTCATCTAAGAAGAAATTTGGGGGCCTTCAGTTCCAACAAGGGATTTACCTATTAGGGGCACCAGATGTTTTGCTGAGAGATGATCTCGATGCTTACCAAGAAGTGTGGCAGCGAGAGATTGAACGAGGGGCGCGTGTTCTCATTTTGGGGCAATACCAGGGGGAACAGTTGACGGAAGTGTTAGAAGCTCCAGTCCTCCCTCTTCTAGCCCTGGCCTTGGAGAATCCTGTACGAACGACTGCTCCTGAAACCTTTGCTTATTTCCAAAAACAAGGGGTGACCATCAAGGTTATTTCAGGGGATCATCCTGTGACAGTTGCTGCCGTAGCTCAGAAAGCAGGCATTCCAGATGCGGATCAAGTCGTAGATGCGAGTCAGCTCAGGACGCGTGAGGAGGTAGTAGAGGCGGCACGAATCTACACAGTCTTTGGGCGAGTTAGTCCAGAACAAAAACAAATCCTCGTAGAGAGCTTGCAAGAAGATGGTCATAAGGTTGGGCTGACAGGGGATGGAGTCAATGATATCCTCGCTATGAAAAAAGCAGATTGTAGTATTGCCATGAATACGGGGCATGATGCGACCAAAAAGGTAGCTCAGGTTGTGCTTTTAGATTCAGACTTCTCCCACATGCCGTCGATTGTGGATGAAGGTCGCCGAGTGGTTAACAATATTCAGCGTTCGGCTAGTCTCTTTTTGGTCAAGAATATCTTTTCAATTTTGTTGGCTATTCTGGCTATTCTCTTTAGTTTCACCTATCCCATTCAGGCTTCTCAAATGTCCTTGATCAGTGGGTTTACCATTGGAATACCCGGTTTCTTACTAGCCTTGGAGAAGAATCGTGCCCGGATAGAAGGAGACTTTGTTGAGACTGTGATAGAGCAAGCTCTTCCAGCTGCCTTGACCAATCTCATATCGGTTCTTTTTGTTGTGGTTCTGGGTCATTTCCTTGGATTAAGTCAGGGAGAGATTTCGACCATCTCCATCTACTTGCTGGCTTTGATTGGATTTACAAAAGTATACCAACTCAGTCTTCCCTTTAATCATGTGAAATTGGGAATCATTCTTCTTAATGTGGCAGGTTTTTCTTTATCGGTCTTTGTTTTTTCTTCCATTTTCAATCTCAGTCGTCTTCATTTTACTGGTTGGATCTTGACCCTTGTCTTAGGGTTGGTCATGGAAGGAGTCTTATGGTTGATGAATCGTCTTGTCTATAACTTGGTGACCCATCGGCATAAGTCTAGAATAAAATAAAAAAAAACGGTATGAATTACGATTTTAGTTCATACCGTTTTATTATTGTTATATTTCAGATGAAGATAATCACGAAACCCCGGCGA
>CADFQU010000146.1 GCA_902836505.1 Streptococcaceae bacterium | reverse complement strand
GTTCTTGGATAACATCCATGTGAAGGAGTCCCAAGAAACCACAACGGAAACCAAAACCAAGTGCTTGAGAAGTCTCAGGCTCAAATTGAAGACTGGCATCATTGAGTTGCAACTTTTCCAGTGCTTCCCGAAGATCATTGTATTTGTTGGATTCAATAGGGTAAAGACCAGCAAAGACCATTGGGTTCATTTGCTTGTATCCATGAAGAGGCTCAGCTGCTGGATTAGTAGCCAAGGTAACAGTATCCCCGACACGAGTATCTGCAACCGTCTTGATAGAGGCTGCAATATAACCAACGTCTCCTGTCGCCAGGAAATCACGGCCGACTGCTTTAGGAGTAAAAATTCCTACCTCAGTCACATCAAAAGTCTTGCCATTACTCATCAACTGGATGGTATCGCCTGGCTTCACCATACCATTGACCACACGAACTTGGAGAATGACTCCACGATATGGGTCGTATACTGAGTCAAAGATCAAGGCTTGCAATGGAGCAGCAACATCCCCAGTAGGAGCTGGAACTTTCTCGACGATTTGTTCCAAAATCTCTTCAATCCCAATACCAGCCTTGGCTGAAGCTAGGACTGCCTCACTGGCATCCAACCCGATGACATCTTCTACTTCTGTACGCACACGTTCTGGATCTGCAGCTGGTAAGTCAATCTTGTTAATAACTGGAAGAATTTCCAAATCATTGTCTAAAGCCAGGTAAACATTGGCTAGGGTCTGGGCCTCAATCCCTTGAGCGGCATCCACTACGAGAATGGCTCCCTCACATGCAGCGAGTGATCGAGAAACCTCATAAGTAAAGTCCACGTGTCCTGGTGTGTCAATCAAGTGGAAAATATAGGTCTCCCCATCTTTAGCTGTATAGTTCAACTCGATAGCATTGAGCTTAATGGTAATCCCACGTTCCCGTTCCAGGTCCATGCTGTCCAAGAGCTGAGCTTGCATTTCCCGACTAGAAACGGTTTCTGTTTTTTCTAAGATTCGGTCCGCCAAGGTTGACTTTCCGTGGTCAATATGGGCGATAATCGAGAAGTTCCGAATCTTCTCTTGTCGTTTCTTTAATTCTTCTAAATTCATTTTTTCATCCTTATAAAACTATTCAGTATATTATAACAAAAAGGCTGATTCTTGGCTAGTTTTAAGGAATCAAATCCAGTTATTTATGATTTATATCGAATTTGCATTAATTCTTCGTTTATGTAAGGTTATTGTTTACTTTTTCGATTTAATTCGCTATAATGAGATGTAATGTAAAAGGAGGTGAAGCTCTTGGCAAGAGGACGTGGAAAAGCAAGCCCACAGGATAGAGAGGCTTTGCGTATTATTTCCGAAAAAATAAGAGAACTATTAAAGGTTCAAAATAAGAAACAGGTCGATTTATCTCGTACAACCGGTATTCCAGCTAGTACTTTAACGGGCTATGTGAAAGGCACTTCTCTCCCAGTCAGTGAGAACTTAGAAAAGATTGCTAGCTTCTTCGAAATCCCCATCTCTGATCTGGATCCCCGTTATGGTCAAGCAGATACCTTGGAGGATTCTAAAATTGAGTTTATCTATAAGCAACTGGATGAGGACTTTCAAGATTCACTCTTAGAAGAAGCCAATCGCTTATTGGTTTTACAAGCGGAACGCAAACGAATTGAGAAGAAATACACACCCTATACAGTCTTTGACAGTTATGCTGCAAGTCAAAGTGCTTCTAAGGGAGATTTGGTTTGGTTTGATCAAAAACTGGCCTACGATCTAGCACTTTGGATTCATACAGACTCGCTGGAACCTAAATATCCAAAGGGATCAGTTGCCTTAATTAAGCAAACTTTCTACGATACTGCTGGTGCCATCTATGCTATTGAGTACGATGGGCAAACCTTGATCAAGCGTGTCTTTCGTGAAGCCCAAGGGATTCGTCTCGTTTCCCTCAATAAAAAGTATAGTGATAAGATTATTCCTTTAGAAGAGGAACCGAGAGTCATCGGAAAAGTCATTGCTAGCTTTCTACCAGCTAAGGAGGACGAGCTATGATCCGATTAATTGCTATCGATTTAGATGGGACTCTTTTATCACCAGATAAAACCATTAGTCCTGCTAATAAGCAGACTCTTTTGGATGCTGAAGCTGCTGGCGTAGACGTCGTCATTTGTACGGGACGCCCCCTATCTGGTGTCCGTCCAATCTTTGAAGAAATTGGTTTCAAAAGCAACCATTCCTATTCGGTGATTAATAACGGTTGTACCACTGTCAAATCTTCAGATTGGTCCGTCATTACCTATGATGCCTTATCTGAAGAAGATTTGGTTTATCTCGATCAATTGACTCAGGAAATTCATCCTCAATTAAGTTTATTCGATTTAAATCGCTATATCATTTTGAATCGGGATCCTTCAGAAATAGCCAAAATGGACGCTAGTATCGTTTCTGCTGTGCCTGTATCATTGGGATTGCGAGAAGTCCTTGAGGCACAACCAATTTTCCAAGGGATGTTTATTGATCAGAAAGAACAGATAGATGCCTTTCAAGAGACCTATGAAGAAGCATTAGCCCAGCGCTTCCACACCATTCGCTCCCAACCGATTCTATTTGAGATCCTTCCTAAGGGGGTAAATAAAGCGACCGGCTTAAAGGCTTTGGCTGAATACTTGGGAATTCCAAAACAAGAGGTTATGGCTATCGGAGATGAGAACAACGATATTGAAATGATTGAGTACGCTGGTCTTGGAGTTGCTATGGGAAATGCTCCAGATGCTATCAAAGCCTTGGCTGATGTCACTACAACTTCTAACGAAGAAGACGGTGTCGCCACTGCTATCAAGCGCTATGTTTTACAAACACATAACTAGAAAAGGAGAAACAGATGAAATACCCAACATTACTAGAACGATTTTTAACCTATGTCAAAGTCAATACTCGATCTGATGAGACTTCAACAACAACTCCTAGCACACCATCACAAGTAGAGTTTGCAAAGAATGTGCTACTTCCTGAAATGGAACGAGTTGGACTGCAAAATGTTTATTATCTTCCAAACGGTTTTGCTATTGGAACTCTTCCAGCAAACGATCCAAGTCTCACAAGAAAGATTGGCTTTATCTCACATATGGATACAGCTGATTTCAATGCGGAAAACATCAGTCCCCAAGTTATCGAAAACTATGATGGTGGCACTATTGCTCTTGGTGATTCTGGTTATTCACTAGATCCTGCTGACTTTGCTAACCTCAACAACTACAAGGGACAGACTTTGATCACTACAGACGGTACGACCCTGCTTGGTGCTGATGACAAATCAGGGATTGCTGAAATCATGACAGCCATTGAATACTTGACTGCACATCCTGAAATCAAACATTGTGAAATTCGAGTTGGTTTTGGACCTGACGAAGAAATTGGGATTGGAGCGGACAAATTTGATGCAGAAGACTTTAATGTTGATTTCGCTTATACTGTAGACGGTGGGCCTCTTGGTGAATTGCAATACGAAACCTTCTCTGCTGCAGGCGCTGAAATCACCTTCAAAGGGCGTAATGTTCATCCAGGGACCGCTAAGAACCAAATGGTCAATGCACTTCAGTTAGCAATTGACTTCCACAATCAACTCCCTGAAGAAGACCGACCTGAAAAAACGGATGGCTACCAAGGTTTCTACCACTTGATGAATGTGGATGGAACTGTTGAGGAAGCTCATGCTAGCTACATCATTCGTGACTTCGAGACAGAGAATTTCGAAGCTCGTAAGGCAAAGATGGAAGAGATTGCAAACAAGATGAACCAAGAACTTGGTGCAGAAAGAGTCCTTTTGACTCTTAAAGACCAGTACTATAACATGAAACAGGTAATCGAGAAAGATATGACACCTGTCAACTTGGCTAAGGAAGTTATG
>CADFQU010000145.1 GCA_902836505.1 Streptococcaceae bacterium | reverse complement strand
GATCACGCGATAACTTTGTTATTGTCGTAATCGCTGCGGGTAATAGCAATACCTATGGATACGGTTATAACAACCCAAGTGCTGAAAATCCTGATTATGGTGTCGTGGGTAGTCCTTCAACCGTAGAAGAGTCTATTTCAGTTGCCTCAGTAAATGATTCATTCGTAACAGAAGAAGTCTTTACAGTTCGTGGTTTGGAAGATAATGCCGACTTGGATAAAGGGAAATTTACCTATACAGCAGCTGAAACAGATGCCAATTTCGAAAATGGGAAAGAATATGACTATGTGGATGCTGGCTTGGGGCGTGAGAGTGATTTAGAAAGTCTCGATTTGACTGGTAAAGTCGCCCTCATCAAGCGTGGTGAAATCACCTTCTCAGATAAGGTCGCGAATGTCTATAAAAAAGGAGCAATTGGAGCCCTTATTTACAACAGTGTCGAAGGCGCGAATGTCAAAATGGGCCTCGAAGGGGATGCGAGAAAGATCCCTGCTGTTTTCATTTCTAAGCGCTATGGAGAAGCGATTAAAGGTAAAGACTACAAGCTTGTCTTTGATGGTAGCTTAGACAATCGTCCAAACCCTGATGCAGATAAGATGTCAGATTTCTCCAGTTGGGGAGTCTCAACAGATGGCCAATTAAAACCGGATGTCACAGCACCTGGTGGTTCTATCTTTTCATCTCTAAATGACAATAGCTATGGCAGTATGAGCGGAACCAGTATGGCCTCCCCTCATGTAGCTGGGGTATCGGCTTTGGTGAAGGAATACCTACAAGCTCACCATCCAGAACTTTCGCCAGAGGAGCTATCTGCAACAGTCAAGGCTTTGATCATGTCAACCGCAAAACCGCACCTCAACAAAGAAACGGGTGCTTACACTTCGGTACGTCAACAAGGGGCGGGGATTGTGGATACTGCTGCAGCGGTTTCAACAGACCTATATGTAACGAATGAAGATGCTTACCCAAGCGTAACTCTTGGCAATGTCGAGGATCGGTTTAGTTTTGATGTGACCGTTCATAATATTTCTGATACTGACAGAGAGTTGAAGATGATTGTGAATACCACTACCGACGATGTAAAAGACGATCGCTTTACCTTGAAGCCTCGGAAATTAACAGAGACGGTATGGCCAAATGTAACTGTAAAAGCCCATAGTAGTCAGACAGTGACAGTGACTGTCGATGCGTCTAAGTTTGCAGAGGAATTGACTAAATTGATGCCGAACGGTTACTTCCTAGAAGGATTTGTTCGCTTTGTGGATCCAGCAGATGACGGCGATGTGGTTAGCATTCCATTTATGGGCTTCCGTGGTTCTTTCCAAAATATCCCTGCGGTTGAAAAACCAATCTACAATTTGGTAAGAGAAGGGAAATCAGGATTCTACTATGATGTTCCAGAAACCAAACATGTGCCATCAAAGGCGAATGTAACATCCTTAGTCTCTAACGCTAACGACGTGCTCTATTCGACTGCTAAGAAGGAAACAGCAGAACGAAGCCCAATCGTTCTTGGAACAGTAGAAACTCCAGAAGGTTTGAATGTCCTCCATTTAGATGCGGATGGCAATGTACGTCTGGCTATTTCTCCAGATGGAGATGGAAACAAAGATTACGTGCAGTACCGTGCTGTAGTCTTGCGAAACCTAAAAAATATGAAAGCAGCTGTCTACAAGGCAGATGATCAAGCATTTGCTCAGCCAGTTTGGACAAGTACAGGAGCTTTCTCTGCTCGTAAGAATTATTTTGACGGACGTGGGAAACAATCTTATCTAGTCGATAACACAGCTTGGGAAGGGACTGATGCCAAGGGTGAAAAGGTGGCGGATGGTCACTATATCTATGAGGTTCGTTATACGCCAGCAGTTCCAGGAGCAGAGGAGCAAGTTGTTCGCTTTAACCTCCAAATTGATACCCAAAAACCAGTCTTGACTTCAGGTTACACGACCAAGAAGGATGGGGTAGAAACCTTCTATGCTCGTAAAACAAAAGATGTTGGCAATGGTGGAATCTTACGAGAGCAAGTCTTCTATGTCAAGGCTTTTGATGAAGAGGGGACCCTGGTTAAGGAGGGGAAAGACGCCCTAGGGAAAACTAGCCGTTTTGAAAACCGTGTCTATTTAACGGCAAATGAGGATGGGGGCTATACTCTTCCAGAAGGAATCAGTAAAGACTTACTTTACTATGTGGTTGAAGATTACGCTGGAAACCGCGACTTTGCCTCTCTTGCTGATTTTGCTGGTACTGAGGATAGTGGTCGGATTAAAGTATCGGTTCTAGATGCCGATACACATCAAGAATTAGATACTGATTTTGTCTACCGTATCAAGGATGATCAAGGACGGTATGTCAACTTAGATAAAGGGAAAGAAATCAATTTCCTTAAGTTTGGTAGCTATGTTGCAGAACTCTTTGCCTATGACAAATCAGATCTGAAACTCGTCAGCGAACGAACTCAGAAATTCGAAATCACTGCAGACGATAGCTTTAAGACCATCGAATTCTTGGCGAAAGAGATTGTCACTGCTCCCTTGAGCCTGGTCTTTGATCAAGCAGTACCAAGAACAACACCAATTGTCTTGAAGAATCAAGCTGGCGAAACCTTTGTTCTTCCAGTTCAACGCTATGGCAAGAATGCTTTTGGGAAAGATGTCCCAGTTGGAACTTATACGATTTCAGTCAGTCTACCAACAGGCTATGAGTTGTTTGAGGATGCACCGACCGTGACCGTTCTGGCGGATCAAAACAATCTCGCAAAACTTTCTGTTGTCATTAAGACCCAATTGTTGCAATTGTTGGCTCAACAAGCTAACTTGACCAGCACTCCTCAGTACTTTAATGCGACGAGTGAAAAACGTTTAGCTTATGATGCAGCATACCAAGAAGCTCAGAAAGCTCTTGCGACTAAGTTATCACAAGCAGAAGTTGACCAAATCTTTTCAAATCTTGGATTGGTAACCAGTCAATTAGATGGGAAAGAGTCTGATTTCACAGCGCTAAAATCAGCTATTGTTGCCTATGATGTGACTTCAAAAACAGGCCGTTATGCGAACGCTAAGGATTCTGCTCGACGTGCCTTTGATCAAAGCTTTAAGGAGTTGGCTCTCTTGCTCGTCCGCGAAGGTGTGACACAAGAGCAAATCAACCAAGCGCTTGCGAACTACCAGGCAGCTGATAAACAGTTAACTGGGAAAACAACCGATTTCTCAAGTCTTAAGAAATTGATTGCAGCAGAACTCCAGTTCCAAGCTAAGAACGCTAAGTTTATCTATGCAGCAGATAAGGTGAAGGTGAATTACCTTCAAGCCTTTATCCGCGCTCAAGCAGTACTGGCTAATCCTGGTGCTAGTCAACAGGAAGTCAAGGCGGCCTTAGCAGAGGTTAAAGCTGCTAAGAAAAAATTAAATGGGAAAAAACCAAAGGTTGCAAAACGCCCATAACCTTACCCTTTCTTTGAAAGGAATTTCTACAAGTCTGAAACAACAGTTTCGGACTTGTTTTTTGTTTACACTCGAATAGAAATCTGCTATAATACTAGTCAAGAAAGAATGGCTTATGGCGTTTTTTTTAGCGAGCTTGGGATAGTGAAAGCCAAGCAGAACAAGATAAGCATGTGGCGCTTTCTCTCAGTAAAAAGCTGAGTACAGTAGAATAAAATGAAGTAATAAATTAGGGTGGAACCGCGTTTCTGACGCCCCTAGGTCACTTGACTTAGGGGGAAAGACACGGTTCTTTTTGTATTCTAGGTCGCAATAAATTATAGAAAATGGAGTAAATAATGTCTAAAAAACTAACCTTTCAAGAAATTATTTTGACTTTGCAACAATACTGGAATGACCAGGGTTGTATGCTCATGCAGTCTTATGATAATGAAAAAGGTGCGGGAACAAT
>CADFQU010000144.1 GCA_902836505.1 Streptococcaceae bacterium | reverse complement strand
TTACCCTCTTGTTGATTTTAGCTTCAGTAGTTTTTTATAAGTCAAGCTCTGACACCTTGCCTAAAAATGAATTACCAAAGATTAAGTTTGCAAGTCTATCTAAAATGAAGCGGTCTGATATTCAACTATTCGGGGATAAAAATCAATATGTTCTAGCACCTGCTAATGCCTATTTGAGTGTTGGAAAAAAATATGCAGCTACTTACGAAAGAAAGCTAGCTGAAGTTTCTGAACGATCTACGACAAATATTCAAATAAAGGGAGAGTATTGGAACTTAATTCTTTATAATTTGGAAAAAGATGATCTGCCAGAGCGAAAGTTGGATATTTACCGAATTGTTCGTGATTTTAATAAATACAGTCTGCCAAAAGAACTGTTTGGATTTTACTACCGCAATGGTGTCAGTTATTTCGGAATAAGATTGGAAGACCTGTCGCACAAAATTCCTACTTTTAAGGATGTATATCTAAATTTAGAAACAGAAAAAATTGAAGATTTTCCAATGGATACTAAATTTTCTCAGGACTCAGATATTTATGCGCTATCCCGTGCAACAAATTTTGATGAAGTCATACACACAAAGAAATATTTAAATCCTGAAAATTCCATAGTTTCAGGTATTTCATATAATGTAATTTCAGAGAAAGATATCAATCTTTACACTCTTTATCCTGATCTAGAATCAAAAATTATAAGAAAAGGATGGACGCTTTATATTCGTTCTGATAAGGTCACAGCAGAAGAAGCATTTGAAACTCTGCTTCACTGGTTTGCACCAAAAGGGCAAGACTTTTTGACAGTATATGCCTATAATAATGATTTCTCAGTATCTGCTACTCAAATTCATAATAGCCAAGAGGCAAAGGCGTGGTTGGAACAGCATCCGAAACTTCGTGAGGAAATTATGGGAGAGGAAACCATTGATAAAAAAGAGGAGAAGTAGAGGATGAACAAACGACTAGTAAGATTCAATTGTTCGATTTAGGAGAAGATGAATTCCTTAAAACGAATCAAGAATAGGAGGACACAAATTGGATTATAAAACTCTACGCAAAAACTATAGACTCTATATTAGATCTGCTGGCTTGTTGGCAATGCTTCTGATTTTTTGCATTGGGTTAGTGATTAGAGATACTCTTCTTCAGACGGCTGGCGTCTTATTGGTTCTTGTTGGATTATTTCTATTTATCCAATTGCTCAAGAAGCGTTATACCAACAAGTGCAACACCTTGCTTCATGTAGACTTAGATTTAGACTCTTGGCAGCAATACCTTCAGTTGAACAAGAATGCGAAAAAGCCCATTTTACAGATAGATATGAAGCTGACATCGGTTGCCTATTCTTTTATGATGGGAGATTTCGATGCTGTCATAAAGGAGGCTAGGGAAGCAATCAGTCAGACGGATTGCCCGCAGAAATATAAGAACTTTTTTGAGAGTTATCTCATGCGATCAATCGTGCTGACAGATCCTGATTTGTCCAGGGAAGAGCTGGAGGCTAGGCTAAATAGTTTGACCATTACAGACCCTACACTAGCTGAGAAAACAAGAAAGGTCTGTCTCGCTCTTTATGATTTAACCATTGCCCACCAAAGCAATGATTATTTTGAAGGTTTAAGCAATGACTTCAAGTACCAACAGTTAGAAATGATCTACTACCAGGCCTTAAATGCTACTCTTAAAGGCGATAAGTCTAGAGCGGAAGAGCTCTTTCGCAAGTTGGTTTCAGAAGATGAGTCGCTCTATATCGTTCGAAAGGCGCAACAATACTTGAAGGATGAGGGGAATTATCTGTAAATCCTCCAATCAAAACAGAATTTTTCCAAATGAAGGTATAAATAGTTCAAGAAAGATAGGATTGGAATGGAGAAACAGATGACAACTATTTCAGATATACTAGGACAATTTTATGCAGACCACGAGGTGAAACCTTATATTTCGACTGAGAGAGACTTGGAAGCTTGGTTGTTGGATCCAAAGCCTGTTTCTAAACGAAACATGGAGTTGCTTCAAGATGGCTTGCTTGCAGGGGATATCATTCTCTTGTGGCGGATCCATTTTGGAACTTTTACGACTGAGACTTGGTTTCCCAAGTACTTTGAATATACTTATGGGATTCATGCGCCAGAACATTTGAAGGCTTTGGTAGATAAGGGGTATGCAGTTATCGAATCCTCTTTTGATTCGCTGGACCATATCAATGCGACCATAAAAAAAGCCATTCTCAAAAAGAAGGAGGTCGCTGGCTTGTCCAAGATGAAAGCAGCTGATTTGAACCAAGCTTTGGCTAATCACTTTTCCGAAGAAGAGTTGGCACAAGAGTTCACGGTTCGGGGCTATCAGTTGACGGAGAAAGGAAAGCAAGCGGTGGAAGAGCATCAAGCCATCATCGACCGTCACCCAAAGAAAAATCTATCATCAACAGTGCCTGAGAGGTACTGTTTTTCTTGTTTATTTTGCACAGGAGAGAAAAGGATTTTACTAGAGAACTAGTTTAGAAATGTGGTATAATAAAGGTTATGGCAAACAATAATCAATCAAAAAAAACACGGTCGACGAGACGACTGTCCAAAGCAGAAATAGAAAGAAAAAAAGCAATTCGCCGAATGATCCTGACGATTGTCTTAACTCTCGTCTTCATTTTCGCCTTTTTACGATTAGGAGCCTTAGGCATAGTGACTTACAACCTTATCCGGCTCTTGGTAGGTAGTCTGGCTTATGTGGCAATGACAGCTGTTATTTTCTACCTCTTCTTTTTCAAATGGATTGAGAAGCATGAGGGAACCTTATCGGGCTTTTTAAGTCTTTTTGCAGGCTTACTACTCATGTATCAAGCTTACTTTGTCTCCCTTTTGAAACTGGAAGGTTCTTCTGTGGGACCAACCTTATCACGTATCTTAGGAGACCTCGTGCATCTTCGTGTCTCTTCTTTTGCGGGAGGAGGTTTGCTTGGTGCAATCTTGTACACGCCGGTTGCTTTCTTGCTCTCTAACATTGGGACTTACTTTATCGGAGGACTCTTGATCCTATTAGGGCTTCTTTTGATGAGTTCTTATTCGGTTTATGACGTGTATGAGGAAGCTGTCGCAGCTTTTTACTTCTTTATGGAAAAACGGGAAGTTCGTCGCCAGGAGCGCTTTGCCGAGCGTGAAGAAAAGAAGGCCCTTCAAGCAGAAGCAGAGGAGGCTGCCCGCATCGAGCAACTTGCAGAAGCTAGTCCCATGAGCACAGAAGGCTATCCTGTAGATTTTGAGACAGGTGAAGTTATTGAACCTGAGTTCGAAGTAGAAGTGCCTGCTGAGGAGGCCTACCCTCAGATCTATCTACCAAATGAAGAAGAAGGCTATTCGGAAGACTGGCCAGAAGACGATCCAGAGGAGATGGAAGAAGTTCCTGAGGAGGATATGGATGAAGAAGTCACTGTGGACTTCACACCTAAGGAACTCCTTCAGTACAAACTTCCAACCATTGATCTCTTCGCACCTGACAAGCCGAAAAACCAATCCAAAGAGAAGAACATCGTTCGCCAAAATATCCGCATTTTGGAAGAAACCTTTGCAAGCTTTAACATCAAGGCGACAGTGGAACGGGCGGAAATCGGTCCTTCTGTCACCAAATATGAGGTCAAGCCAGCTGTCGGTGTGCGGGTCAACCGCATCTCCAACCTCGCAGATGATTTGGCCTTGGCCCTAGCAGCCAAGGATGTACGGATCGAGGCACCGATTCCAGGGAAGTCTCTGGTCGGGATTGAAGTGCCCAACTCAGAGATTGCGACGGTCTCCTTCCGTGAATTGTGGGAGCAGTCCAAAACAGACCCAGCCAAACTCCTTGAGATTCCTCTTGGGAAGGCCGTAGATGGCTCGGCTCGGACCTTTGATTTGGCCCGGATGCCCCACCTCTTGGTAGCA
>CADFQU010000143.1 GCA_902836505.1 Streptococcaceae bacterium | reverse complement strand
GCGAGGGCGATGAGGATCTCATTTGAGTGGTGTCGAGGGTTGCGATTGCTTAATTGGTTGATTTTCAAGTCTTGGATTGGTTTGACATACTCTGGCTCGATCAATTTGGTTTCTTTATCAATATGGGCCAATTTCTTGATGGCGTTGATGAGAACAGCTGCCGTTGGACCAAATAAGTCAGAAGTCTTACCTGTCACGGTTTCTCCGTTCGGCAATTCTAGTGCCAAGGCAGGTTCACCGGTTTCTTCCTCTTTTTGACGGGCAAGGACGGTGACTTGGCGGTCTTTTGGTGAAATGCCTAAGTCATTCATCAAGAGTTCAATTTTCTTAATAGCTCCGTTTCCGACACGCTCTGCTTTCACATCTAGAATGGTTTGGTAGTAACGGCGGATAATTTCTTGCTTAGAGGCTTCAATCGCTGCGTCGTTGTCCACGATGGCAAAGCCGACCATGTTCACTCCCATATCTGTTGGGGAAGCGTAAGGAGATTCTCCGAGGATGCGTTCCAACATCCGCTTCAAGACAGGGAAGATTTCGATATCTCGGTTGTAGTTGACCGTTGTTTCGCCATAGTTTTGGAGGTGGAAGGGGTCAATCATATTGACATCGTCAAGGTCTGCAGTAGCAGCTTCATAGGCCAAATTCACTGGGTGATGCAAAGGCAGGTTCCAAACTGGGAAGGTTTCAAATTTAGCATAACCAGATTTGATGCCATTCAATTGGTCATGGTACATGTTGGACATACAAGTCGCCAATTTACCAGAACCAGGACCAGGAGCTGTCACAACAACGAGGTTGCGGCTAGTTTGAATGTAGTCGTTTTTCCCCATTCCCTCAGGAGAAATGATGTGGTCCATATCCGTTGGGTAACCCTTGATTGGGTAGTGGAGGTAAGAGGCGATACCGTTCTTTTCCAACTGCTTGCGGAAAAGGTCTGCAGCAGGTTGACCAGCGTACTGAGTGATGACGACAGAGCCTACATAGATGCCCAATTCGTTGAATTTATCGATCAAGCGAAAGACCTCTTGGTCATAAGAGATTCCTAGGTCACCACGCGCCTTTGAATGCTCAATGTTATTGGCATTAATAGCGATAACAATCTCCACTTGGTCACGAAGTTCTTGGAGAAGCTTAATTTTGTTATCTGGTTCATAACCAGGAAGGACACGAGCTGCGTGGAAATCTTCCAACATTTTTCCCCCAAACTCTAGGTAGAGCTTGCCATCAAATTGGTTGATGCGCTCGAGGATGTGATCGCGTTGCAAATTCAAATACTTTTCGGAACTAAAAGCTTGTTTCTTCATTTAAACCTCCAATAAAGAAGCGAGGGTGGTCTTTAGCGGTGCTCCGCCTTCCACGTAAGGAAAGGGGAGTGCAAAAGAACACCCGTTGCAATATTCATTCAGTATTATATCAAAAAAACCCCAAAATGGGGCTTTAAAACAATTATTTTGGAAAAATATTAATAATTCTTAATTAAATCAACGGTTGAACGATCCAATTTTTGCACCAAGGCTTGAAGGAAGGCTTGGGCTTGAAGGAAGTCATCCATAGCGTAGAGGGTTTGGTGGGAGTGGATGTAGCGTGCGCAGACTCCGATGGTGGTAGATGGCACTCCACCGCTTCGTAAGTGGGCTACTCCAGCATCCGTTCCGCCTTTTCCACAGTAGTATTGGTACTTGATACCGGCTTCTTCAGCAGTGGTGAGGAGGAAGTCCTTCATATTTGGCAACATGAGGTGACCTGGGTCAAAGAAGCGAAGGAGGGTTCCCTCACCGATAGCTCCTTGCCCTCCGTAGACATCTGCCGCTGGAGAACAGTCGACAGCCAGGAAGATTTCTGGATCAAACTTGGTCACAGAAGTCCCTGCACCGCGCAGTCCGACTTCTTCTTGGACAGTCGCTCCGACATAGAGCTCGTTTGCTAGGGCTTGTCCAGAGAGGGCTTGTGCCAATTCGCTGACCATCAAGACCCCATAACGGTTGTCCCAAGCTTTGGAGATGATGTTTTTCTGATTGGCTGTTAAGATGGCAGTGCTTTCAGGGACCAAAGTGTCGCCTGGACGGATTCCAAAGCTCTCGGCTTCTTCTTTGTTGGCAAAGCCGCCATCAAAGACAATATCCCCGATTGCTGGGAGAGCAGGACCGTTTGCGCCCCGTGTCAAATGCGGAGGAACAGATCCAGAAATGACAGGATAGGAATGGCCATCGCGGGTCAAAAGGGTGAAACGTTGGCTGCTGACCACCATAGGGTTCCAACCACCGATTTCCACCACGCGGAAGGTGCCGTCTGCCTTGATCTCACTGACCATAAAGCCAACTTCATCCATATGGCCTGCGACCATGATGCGAGGAGCATCAGCCACTTCTGAGTGACGTACCCCAAAAATGCTTCCCAAGCCGTCTGTGACCACTTCATCCACATGTGGAGTGATCTGTTTGCGTAGATAATCGCGAACAGGCGCTTCATGGCCGGAGATGGCAGGAAGTTCTGTTACTTCTTTGATTTTAGAAAATAAATCAGTCATAAGTTACCTTCTTTCTGATTGTTATTTTATCACTTTTTTAGTTGGGATGGTAGTGGTAGCTGAAGGAAAACAGACGAGAGGTTACTTGTTAGGTATGCCATTCTCCTTTCGTTGTCCCAGCTTGTATTTTGTGTTACAATATGAGGTATGAAAGCTAAAAAAATCATTTTATCCAGCCTTGCAGTAGCTAGTGCAAGTGCTCTTGCCCTTGGGGCCTATAAAATTGCCAAAGATCAAAAACGTTTGCGGACGCAAGAAGAGTTAGTCGCAGAAGTCCGTGAGCAGATGGAGAATATGGGAAAGATTGCGACCCTTTATGTGGAACTCTATGAGTCAAGCGAAGAACGTCTGGTCGGAGGGCTTGTATTTGAGGATGAGCGCCACTATCGCTTTGTCTATGAAGAAGGCCTCCTTCAGTATGAAGAGGAAAAACTATGATCATACCACAGTCCTTAGAGGAGTTAGCTAGCTACGTCGAACAAGAAGGAAAGAAGGTTTTCTTCTTTTCAGCGGATTGGTGTGGTGATTGCCGGTATATCCAGCCTTTTTTGCCAGAGATTGAAGCGGAAAACCCTGAATTTACCTTCATTTTGGTCGACCGCGACCAGTATCTAGACTTGGCTAAGCTTTGGAATATCTATGGCATTCCGAGTTTAGTAGTCCTAGACAAGGATCGGGAACTGGGTCGTTTCGTCAATCGCGACCGTAAAACCAAGGCTCAGATTTCAGAATTTTTAGCAGGATTGAAGTAGGAGAAAGAGAAAAAATGATTGTAACCTATAATAAAGAACAAGTCGGCGATGTCTTAATGCTCACCTTGAAAAACAGTGGGGATGCCAAATTAGCAGTAGAGCGCAAAGGCAAAGTAGCCCGTGTCTACCGTGAAGACAAGCAAGAAACAGTGGCCTGGAATATTTTTGAGGCTTCGACTTTCTTTGCACTTGATGGCAAGGGGCAAATTTTCTTGAGTGATGAGCAAGTTGCACGTCTCAATCAAGAATTGCAAGCTGAAGGATTTGCAGAAGTCTTGGTCAATGACAAGGAGCCTAAGTTTGTCGTGGGGCAAATCGTTGAAATGGTTGCTCATCCAGATAGTGATCACCTCAATATCTGCCAAGTGGCTGTCGGACCAGACAAGACAGTTCAAATCGTAGCAGGTGCGCCAAATGCGCGTGAAGGTCTCAAGACAATCGTGGCTCTACCAGGTGCGATGATGCCAGATGGTAGCTTGATTTTCCCAGGGGCCCTTCGTGGAGAAAAGAGCTTTGGCATGATGTGTAGCCCACGCGAATTGCACTTGCCAAATGCGCCACAAAAACGTGGGATTATTGAATTGCAAGATACAGAAGAGGTGGGAACTCCATTTGACCCCGCCCGTCACTGGCAAGGATAAGAGAGTAGGACAGAAATCGGTCATTCGTTAGAATTCGATT
>CADFQU010000142.1 GCA_902836505.1 Streptococcaceae bacterium | reverse complement strand
TTTTAGACGAAAGAAGGAGAGGTATTCTTATGGGAGCCATATGGATTCTTTTTATCCCTTTTATAGTTATATTTTATGCAAGCTCAGAAAAGAAGATAAAAGGATTGAACAGACGTATCAGACGATTAGAAAAACAAGTGAAAGGAAATAAAGAAATGTCTAGACTTTTAGAAGAATTGAAAGGCCAAACGGTCACGGTTACAGTAAATGGATTTGGGGCCGAGTATGAAATTATGGATATCGATGAAGATTGGGTCAAATTGAGTCGTGTGAATCATAAACAACAGAGGGAAACCAAATTAGTCCGCATCGAAGATATTCAAGGTATTCAACTATAAGGGGGCGAAAGCCATGATTTTAAAAAATCGACTGAAAGAGCTGAGGGCGCGTGATGGGCTCAACCAATCTGAGCTAGCCAAACTAGCAGGGGTCTCACGCCAGTCCATCAGTCTCTTGGAGCGAGGGGAATATACCCCTTCTGTAATTATTGCCATCACCATCGCCCAGGTTTTTAAAGAGCCTGTGGAAAATGTTTTTAGTCTTGTAGAGGAAGAGGAATGATTATGAAAAAGCAACAACAAGAACGATCTCCACGTTACCGTTTTTGGAGAAATGTAGGGATCATTACAGTTTCTGGTTTGATCGGAGGAGTCATCGGAGTTTTGACAGGCATGTTTGGATCAGAAAAGCCAATTGAAATTCAATCTTTTTTTAGTAAAGAAGTACTCTATTTGGGATCTGTAGTTTTATTTCTGATCGTATTTATACTCACGATGGCCTTGCTGATTCACGCGAGAAAAGTCCATCAAAAAATGCTCCAAATAGATGACGAAGATGAGGCCTATCACTATGACATTCAAAAGAATAAACTGTATGGTTTAGCGACCATTTTTAAAGGCATCATGATCTTGCCATACTTTTTAGTCATCATCTTTTATTGTCAATTGATGTCTATGGATAGACCTGGCACAGGGAACTTGGCTTTTATCTTTGGACCTTTCACCATGCTCTATCTTTTTCTTGCCTTGATTGTCCTATTTTTCCTAGTGGGTATCTTCTATCGTAAGACCTTTAACTTGGTTTACGGGAAACCGATTCCCCGCAATGCTGATGCCAAGGAAGTGCGTGAATTCATGATGAGTATGATGGATGAAGCAGAAAAGCAGATTAGCTACGAGGAAAATTTCGAAGTGGTTGTCAAGTTAAGCAATTATATCTTGCCGAGCCTTCTCCTTGCTCTCTTAATTATTGGAATTGCCTTCCAGACGGATATCCTTTTAGCTTTGATTGTTGTATCCATCATCTATATTTATATCCTTATTTCACAATACAAGATTACCAAACGTTATTATAAAGAGTAAAGGAGTCATACATGTTAGAAATTAGACATTTAGAAAAAAGCTTTGGCAATAAGCAGGTCCTCTTTGGAGTGGATCTAACAGCTCAACAAGGGCATATCCTTGGTTTGGTTGGGAAAAATGGGGCTGGGAAAACCACCATTTTCCACAGTATTCTGCGCTTTTTGGACTACAGCGGTGAGATTCGCCTAGATGGCAAAGCGATTACCCAAGAGACTTACAAGGAAATTGGGTATTTGCCAGAAGAGCGCAGTCTCATGCCCAAACTCACGATTTTTGAGCAGGTCCGCTATTTGGCTGCTTTGAAAGGAATGAGCACCGCAGAGGTCAAGGAAAAATTACCGACCTGGATGGAAAAACTCCAAGTAAAAGGGAAATTAACCGATAAAATCAAGAGCCTTTCAAAAGGGAACCAACAAAAGGTTCAACTGATTATTACCTTGATTCATGAGCCTAAATTGATCATTTTAGATGAGCCGTTTAGTGGGCTGGATCCGGTCAATACAGAAGTGCTCAAGCAGGTCATCTTTGAAGAAAAAGAGCGTGGGGCGACCATTATCTTTTCTGACCATGTCATGACCAATGTCGAAGAGTTGTGTGATGATATCCTTATGATCCGTGATGGTTCGGTGGTCCTATCTGGTCCTGTCCAAAATGTCCGTAATAGCTATGGCAAGACCCGCCTCTTTGTCTCAAACGACTTTAGCAAGGAAGAGCTAGAAGCTCTCCCACACGTGACCAAGGTGACCATGACCAAGCAAGGGACTTGGAAGCTGATCTTGGATGATGCGTCAGCCGGTCCAGAATTATTTGACCGCTTGACTAAGGGGCGCTACCTTACGACCTTTGACCACCAAGCCCCAACTATTGACGAGATCTTTAAACTTGAATCAGGAGTAGAAGTATGAAACAGATGTTTGTCGTAATGAAAGAAACTTATATTAGACAAGTGAAATCATGGAGTTTCCTCTTCATGGTCTTGGGTCCTTTCCTTTTTTTAGGATTGAGCATTGGAGTCGGTTATCTAACGGGTTCTTCTACGGATGCTAAGAATCAGGTGGCCTTGGTGACAGAAGTGCCAGCTGTTAAAGAAAACCTCAAAGGAACCGATGGCTTGACCTTAGACTACAAAGATGAAGCTGCAGCTAAAAAAGCCATCAAGGATGAAAAAGCCGCTGCCTACTTGACAGTCGATGAAAAAGATGGCCAGCTAGAAGCCACTTATGTGGGTGATCAAGCCATGAAAACAGAATTGAAAAGCCTTGTCGCTGCGAAATTAAGCCAGGTCCAACAGGGGATCAATCTAGCGCGTGCCAATCTAAGCAAAGAGCAACTGACAGCCTTGTCTCAACAGGTTTCTCTGAAAGAAAAAATTGATGAGAAAAAAGAAGGCTTGAAAATGGCGCAAACCATGGTCGCAGGTGGTCTAGGAATGCTGCTTTATATGATTTTGATCTTCTACTCAAGTATCACAGCCCAAGAAGTGGCTAGTGAAAAGGGAACGAAGATCATGGAAGTGGTCTTCTCTAGTATCAAAGCAACCGACTATTTCTTCGCACGCATGCTCGGACTCTTCGGAGTGATCTTTACCCACATTTTTGTCTATGTGATTGGTTTGGCAGCCGTTTGGATATTTAGAGCAGATATCCCAGTTGTCAAAGATATCCTTACTCCAAACTCTCCAATTACCCAACACCTAGCAGAGTCAATCTCGCTCAATACAGTCTTCTTCATTATCCTTGGGATCTTTATGTATGTGGTGCTCTCCGCCTTCTTAGGCTCAACAGTTGCACGACCTGAAGATTCAGGAAAAGCGATTTCGCCACTGATGATGTTAGTTATCTTTAGCTTCCTTGGAGTAACCACCTTGGGAAGTGCAGGTGATGTCTTCTTATTGAAGATTGGTTCCTACATTCCATTCTTTTCAACCTTCTTCATGCCTTTCCGCACCATCAATGGCTATGCGACTGGTCTTGAATCTTGGGGTTCTTTAGGAATTGCACTTCTCTTTACCATCGTGGGAACAGTGCTCATTGCCCGTATCTATGCGAGCCTCATCCTCCAAACCGACGACCTCGGACCATGGAAGACCATCAAACGTGCACTTAGCTATCGCTAATCAATCAAGCCCTCAGTTTGTGCTAAGGGCTTTTTGATTACCAATTGATTTTTGAAACCCTTTTCACTACAATAGAGATACAGAAAAGGAGGCAGAGATGAAGTATATTGATTTTGCTGAAAATGAGCGTCTGTCCACGATTGTCCTTGGGATGATGCGGATCAGTCAGATGAGTGAAGATGAGGTGGAGGCCTTGGTGGAGGCGGCCTTGTCGATTGGCATTAACACCTTTGACCTAGCGGATATCTATGGCGATGGCCAGTGTGAGGTCCTGCTGGGTAAGGTTCTCAAGCGCCGTCCGGATCTTCGGGATCAGATGTGGATCCAGTCTAAGTGTGGGATTCGTAAAGACGGTTTTACCTATTTTGATTTTTCTAAGGACTATATTTTGGACTCTGTCGATGGCATCCTCGAGCGTCTGCAGATCGAGCGTTTAGATAGTCTCCTTCTTCACCGACCGGATGCCCTCATGGAGCCTGAAGAAGTGGCGGAAGCTTTTGATC
>CADFQU010000141.1 GCA_902836505.1 Streptococcaceae bacterium | reverse complement strand
AATATCCAACCGGATCATCAAAAAGAGTTCAACCAGACCTCGAAGACCTCGGCTTCCTCTAAGGAAAAAGCCATCGATTTGTCTGGTGAATATGTCTCTAGCGCGCGTGATAAGGCCAAGATTCAAAAAGATGGGAAATCTTGGAAGATTGATTATGAGACAGAAGATGGTCCTGTATCAGCAACTTTCTCAACGAATTTCAAAGTAGAAGGAGCCAATAAAGTTTCTACTAGTCAGATGAAAAAGTCAGATGGAAATACGGATTTTACCATCACTGTTCGTATCTTTAAATACCAATCAGATAAAGATCCTCTCATTACCGTCACCATGTCAGACAATGATCCGGATCACGAAATGGTCTTTGCCAATCGGAAGGATTTCTTCAAATCGACGAATCCAGATGATGGGGTATTGGATGGGGATTTGACAACCTTCTCAGGAAGCTATTCCAATGAATCGATTGAAAAGCAGATTGCTGATTCTGGCTTTAAGTTGTATGGCTATAGTCCAGAAGATTATTATAATCACCGGACTACTGTCTTTCCTTCTATCTACTCTGATAAGGACAATGGATGGAGCTTCTGGAGTGGAGCCACCAATGTCCAATTTGTCCTCAATAAAGATAAGAAACCTAAGAAAGCAGGCACGACCTATCAGGTTTACTTTGTCCAAGCTGGGACAACCGGAGCAAGTCCTGGTCAAGAATTGATTGTCACCTTGATTCCTGAAAATGTTCAAGGTCCTGATGGCGTCGTTTCACCGTTGAGACGTATCTTCTACCATCAAGCCTCCTTCCATGCCTACCAGGACAAATGGTGGGAAGCTTACCCAGAGCCGAAGAAGGAAGCAGACCTCGATATTGCGGCCATCAATAATGGAGATTTCTCAAGTCTGGCAGGGACATGGCGCAATGCCAAAGGACAAGAGATGGTCATCCAAGAAGATGGAACTGTGAAAGGCCAAGGAAGATTAAAAGCAGTCCCGAACTCTGATAAGACAAGTAAAGTCCCTTATATGGATCTACGTGTGGGAGAAACAGGAGTAGCTGTTGGCCTCTTTAAGATTGGTTTTGAAAATCCTGATGGAGACCAGTCAGATAAGAGCAAACCTCGCTTGGTTGTTACCCAATCAGCTGGGAACTATCCAGCGGATCAATACTTCTATCGTCAATAAGAAGCGAAAAACCCAGGAAATTCAATTTCCTGGGTTTTGTTTTGCGTCAATTGTTTATTAGTAGGTGCTGAAGGGGTTGATTTTTTTATTTGAAACTAAATCCTTCATAGATGAGTTCTGCTTTTGGATTGATCTTGGTAAAGGTTTGGGCAAAAGCATCCATCATTTTTGTCGGTCCACACATGAAGATCGTAGTATGATCTGTTAAGGGGTAGTTAGTGAAGTCTATATAGCCTTCTACCTGACTATTGACCAGGTGGAGATCTAAGTTGGGATTTTGTTCGGCATACTCTCTGAGAAAATCAAGGTAAACAGCATTTTCCTCTCCACGGTATGTATAATAGAAGCTGACTTTCTGTTGGAGGTTTTTCTTTTCACGAAGGTAGGAAATGAAAGGAGTAATTCCAATACCTCCAGCGATCCAAACCTGCTGGTCTCGACCTTCTTTCAGCAACATATGCCCGTAGGCACGGTCGATACTAACCCGACTGCCTAGTTGAAGTTCTTTATAGATCTGCTGGGTGTGATTTCCAGAAGCCTTGATAGTAAAGAAAATTCGATTTCCTGAACCACCTGAGATGGAGAAGGGATGGGGAGCTTTTTCAAATCCTTCTTGATGGATTTTTAGAAAGGCAAACTGGCCGTATTCGTAGCTAAAGGTTTGGCTGAGTTGGATTTCGATTTCAGTGGTATCGTGGTTGAGGCGCTTGAGTCCGATAATTTTCCCAAGATAAGGGAAGGAGATGGTTTGGTAGAGGAAAATGATATAGAATCCAGCTGCTAGACCGAGGATGGCAAAGAGGCCGACGACGAAAGACAAAAGACTAGGTTGGGTCAGGCGTGCCCCCATCATCATATAAACGTGAAGGAGACCAAAGATATAGGCTAAGTAAACAAAGCGATGAATCCAGCGCCAGGTTTCATACTTAAGAAATTTTCCGAGAAAAGCAACCAAGACGATGCTGACAAAAAGATCAATCCCTATGTTTCCCAACTGAGCAGCTAGGTGTGATCCCCACAAACCACCCATGCTGATATTATGGAAAGCCAGAAGAATCAGTGAGAAAACAGCCATGACTTTGTGAATGGCATACATGTTTTCGATTCCATGAAAGAGGACTTCCAACTGTGCTGAGCGTGTTGCTAATAAGAAGGTCCAAGATAGGGTCGTTAAAGCTAATCCAGGGACGAGAAAATTGGTCATTCCTGAGGTGAGCCAAGCAAAGATGGTCAATGCTAAGCTGGCTACGATAAGGGTTATTCCTTTGATTGATTTCATATGATTCTCTTTCTATAAAAGAATCGTTTACACCATTCGATGTAAACGATATTGTTACATTTTATAAAATAGAGTTGAAATTGTCAATCTTTGTGCTCAAGAAGCAGAGATGAGGAAGACTCGACTGCTTGTTTTCGTTTGAAAAATGTAGCCATTTGAACCAGAATACGGGGAACCGTCTGCCATTTTTTCCATGCTTGGACACGGGTGTCGAGGAGTTGCTTTGCTAGACGTTCTAGCATCTCCCTTTCTGTAGGATCTAGGTCTTGAGCATTTTGAAAGATCTCTTTGATCTTGGAGAAATTTTTCAAGTTCTTCAAATCATTGATTGAAGTGATGCCTGCGTCCAGAAAAATGCCAAAAAAGGTATCAAAGAACTTCTTGCGCTCATCCGCCGATGTTTCGCGAACCCATTGCTTCAGAGTCTGGTCGGTTTGTTGGCTATCGTGACTGGTTTGATCCAGGGTCACAAATCCATCCTTTTCAACCATCCACGTAAAGGCGTCATGCTGGGCAAAGCCACCAAAGGCTCGACTTTTAACAATTGTAGCAGGCTCAGGAACTTCCAGCATCATGCCAACGATGGATCCTTGTGGGACAAAGCGGTGAATTTTAGGTGATGTACGCTGGTAGCCTTCTGTTTCAATAATGGCCTTGTTGAGACCAGGAGCATCGTAGCTGTAAATATCGTCGACTCGTTCAAATAGGTAATCTGGAAGATAAGAGCAGGCGTAGGCTGCGAGATTGCCCCCTTTGGAGTGACCTGCCACCAGGAAGCGCCCTTTGGGAAATTCCTTCATGACATGTTGTAGGTAGCTGGCTGCACGCCTCTGAGATGGGACATGGTCCATATAGGTCATGTGGAAGTCTTCCTTCCAGCCGATCAAGGTATCATCCGTCCCCCTGAAGACAACTAAATAAACATCCATGGTAAGACGATAGGTCATCGCCGCAAACTGCTTCTGAACATCGGGGTCATATTCGTCGACATAGTTGAGCAGTTTGAGATTCTTAAAGCGTTTGGAAGTGGCTAGGACATCGACTAATTGCAGGTGTTGATCTGTCACGATGAAATCTGTGGTTCGATCGACTAGCTCTGCTGCATCAGATAAGCGGACTTCAATATTGGTCGTATCCCCTTGGGGCACGATCCGATCAAAAGGAAGATAGGTCAGCTCTGTCAGTGCCAGGACATCGAGTTCCTTAAAAGGGCGATCGTAGATGGAATCATAGGCGACATAGTCTAGATAATCAAAAATCGTGGACATGAGATTCTCCTTTGTATCTGTATGTTCAGTATAGCATAAAATACCTGAAAAGCCCCTCAGTAAAAATAGGAAATTGACGAAAGGAGTTACCTTTAAGTTGAGATGGTGAAAAATATGTATGCTCCTTGGATAATTTGATATAATGAAAGGGTAATACTCTAGTAAGAAAGAGCAGGAAAGAGCATGCACAAAATTCTTCTTGTCGAAGATGATGAAACCATTCGCCAACAAGTAAAGAAAATCATGGAACAGTGGGGCTTTGAGGTCATTG
>CADFQU010000140.1 GCA_902836505.1 Streptococcaceae bacterium | reverse complement strand
AAATCCAACCTCAAGGGAATATTGATTTTGCTAGAAATGACCGCTATTGGACGAGTGGAGACGGCTGCCATACCGTGCTTCATTTCTATGAATATCCGTCAGAAGACTTGGATCGGTTCTGGTTATCTGATCTGATGCTCATTCCTGGAACACAGGCTTTCCTTTCTATCTACCGAGAAAACAGTAAGGTCATTCGTCAAGAGATTACGGACTCCATCGAGGAGAAATCAACCCGTATTACTGGCAATAGTAAGCTTACGGATAACCAGAAAGAGTTAGATGAAATCAAGGACTTGCAGGAACTGAACCGTGAAATTACGAAGAAGAATATTTCTATACTGGGGATGTATGTGAGAATTTTTGTGTCCGCCTCAACGAAAGAAGAGCTCTTCCGCAAAGTTGAGGACATCAAGGATAAGACCTCTAACTTCAAATCAACCATCCTCTCAGGTGAATTAGACTTTGAATACCATGCTCCGTTTATTCCAGCTCAATATCAGATTGACCTTCCTAATCGTCGTCGAGGCATTCCTGTTAAGCCTCATGATCTGGCAGGTGGCTATTTCTTCAATCATACCAAATTGGAAGATCAGCGAGGCGTCTATCTCGGGTGGACGCCGACTCGAGGAGCTGTCAACTTTAACTTTTTAGAACGGGATGAGCGTCGAACACGTTCCTTCATGATTATCTCTGGTAACCCTAAAATGGGCCAGCGCTCCTTCCTTCTCAAACATACTGATGGCCTGTATGCCAAAGGGAATTTTATTCGTAATTTTGATGCCAATGGCACGTTTCTCGATCAGACCCGTAAACAACACGGACTGATCTTAGATCTCTCAGGTGAGGCCAATCGGATCAATATCTTTCAGGTCTTCCCAACCGTAACGAATGAAGAAGGAACTGAGGTAGACAAGAAGAAATCATATAACTTGCATATTGAGAAGCTCAAGAATATTTTCAAGCTGTTAAACGATGAAGCTACTAGAGATGACTTGACTACTCTTGGCCAAATTTTAAACGAATTCTATATTGAGGAAGGTCTCTGGGCTCGTAATCCTACCCTGACCCCTGAAAAGCTGAAGGCAACTGAACTTGTCACGGATGAGTACCCTATTCTGTCTGACTTTGTGATGTATGTAGAAGACTATCAAGATAAGCTTCAGAGTAAAAAACATACCAATAAGATTGAACTAAGCTCTGTTAATCGTATTTACAATACTTTTAATGAGCTTCTGACAACCAATGCGGATATGTTTGAAGGGACAACCGAATTTCAGGATATTTCAAGAGAGCAGGTTGTGACCTTTGACCTGTCAGGACTCAAAGCCATGCCAAACTTGCTGAATGCGCAGATTTTCTCTGTTTTATCCCTGGTCTCGGCTGATATTGTTAACCACGGGAAACGATGCAAGCAGACCCTGAAGGCTTCACCTGATAAAAATGAGATGGATATGCCTCACTATATTGTTAATATTTCTGAAGCACAAACGCTCATAAATCCTAAGTATGAAAGCAGCGTAAAACTGCTGGCAGATATTATTGACTCGATGGGTGAGAACTTTGCTGGCGTGGTCTTGTCGGTAAATTCCCTTCGAGGCATCCTCTTTGAGTCAGGAAGTGCTACTTTTAAGGATCCGTATGTGACAGCAGTTCAACGTATCTTTGGATTGATGCAGTATCGAGTATTTGCTCAAACGGATGATACCAGTGTGCCGCTTTTGGCCAATGCGCTATCGGGATCTATGAACCAATCAGAATTGGAAACTTTACCACGACTAAGAAAAGGCCAGCTGTTCATGAATATCTCCAGTGTAGGAAATATTGTCTTTAACCAGCAGCTGTTAGCCCCTGAAACAGAACGCTATGGTGGACTCCAGTAATCAGAAAGGAAGAAAGAATGTCACGCAAAAACGATGGATTAGGATTTTTTGGACGTAAGAAGCAAGCGTTTGATGAATATGTGTTAATCAGAAAAACCAGAATGAAAGCGGAACGAGACTATTTCGCTTCTGAAGGAGATTCTGACCCTGAACGATTAGAGGCTCAGAAAGCCCGTGATCAGGAGTTTATCAATAGTCTCAAGAAGGTTGCGATTGGCTTTATTATCTTTTTGATTTTCTATGTTCTTTTAAAAACAGTCCTGGGTCTCTGGTAGAAAGAGAGGGAGTCTGTGAAGAAACTTTTTGTATGGAAAATCGGGCTCACGCTAGGAGCTTTTATCATCTTGGTGATGATGCTGACAAGTATATTGGCTGGAGTATTTGGTGCCGTGTCTCGCAGTAGCTCAAAAGATTGTAGCTCTAGCTCTGATACCCAGGTTACTTCTTCAGGTGAAATCCCTTCAGGGGATGGCTCGATTGATGATTTTGTTAAGAAGCATGAAGAAGCCTATATCAACTCCTGGAAAGCAGGTGGTTTCCTACCGTCTGCTTCTATCACTCAGACGATGATAGAAAATGGTTTTAACTTCTCCAATCCAAACGGTACCTCCTTTTGGATGGCTCACAATATGGGCGGAGTTAAAACCTCTAGTAAAAGTAATTTCCCAGTCACGCTTGCGACTTATGGGGAAGATAGTGTTGACTTAAGCGGTACCAAGCCAGGTGCCAACGTCGGAGATGGAACTGGCGGAGCTTATACTTGGTTTTCCAGCTATGATGCAGGGATTGTAGGGAAGGCAGAGTTCATGGCTCACCAGACCCTCTACACAGCCGCTATCAATAATACAGATGGAAAGAGTACCTTAACTGCGATTGCGGACGGTGGCTGGGCAACAGATGGCACTTATAAGACTAAACTGCTTGCTATGTATGATACTCTGGGTACGAAGTACAAGTGGCTGGATGACAAAGCTATTGCTGCTCACGGAACTAAACCCTATAAGGGCAGTACAACGACAGCTGCTTCAGAAGCTCCCAACACTTCTTCAGCTGAGGATAGCTCCAGCGATAGCGACACTGATTGCAGCGATGATGACAGTTCAGGTGGAGTATCTGATGGGACAGGAACTGTTCCAGGGGATGCAACAGCCTGGGGCTATAGTCCTGATAATCTTCCAGCTAGTCTGAAACAATACATCATCGATCCAAAAAGTTTGGGGATGGAATATGCTTCTTCTCAAGGCTGGTATGTGACAGGGTATGGGCCTAGCTTAGATGGCCAGTGTGTAAACTTAACTATTAGTTTAGGAAATCATCTTTGGGGCCACTCTGGATCTGTCTCAGGGAACGGGAAAGACCAGGCGTCATCTTGGGCCTCTATATTCGGAAATAGCGTCAAAACGACCCCTAAGAAGGGCGCTATCTTCTCTACTCAAAACGGAGGAGGCGGATATGGGCATACAGGTATCGTCTGCCATGTCTTTGAAGATGGTTCTATCCTGATTGTTGAACAAAACACGCCAATCAGTGGATGGGACTATTTCAAAAAGCCCTACACATGGGATTATCGGATTTGGAGTCCCGCCCAACAAAAGGCGGAGATTACGACCTTTGCTTATCCAGATAATAAGTCACCAAAATTAGTAAAATAGAAGGAAACAAGAATGAAGAAAAGGATTAAAGATAACATGGTATTCATCATTGCAACAGCTCTCTTAATCACTTCAGCTGGTGTCGGTATTTACCAATACCTGACCAAAGAAAAATCAAAAGAGGAGCCTAAAACAGAGCAGACAGAACCTTCAAAGAAGAAGGAAACAGTTTCTCCAGTCGAAGAGGAGACAGTGGGTGAAAAGAACCATCGAACAGCTAAATTAAAGCTGGAACATCCCTATAGCCAAGCAGATGAGGTTCAAACGCAAGCAGTTGTTGTGGCTTTTGATGAGGCAGTGGCGGATATCCAAAAGGCTAAAACTCTTGCTGATGTAAAAGGGACGATTGAAAATCACCTCTCCATGACCGATAACGCTATGATACAAACCTTTGCGATGGCAATTTTAGTCAATCAATACACCTATCAAAAGGCAAAACTAGAAGTCAGCACTTCAGAGAGTGACGAT
>CADFQU010000139.1 GCA_902836505.1 Streptococcaceae bacterium | reverse complement strand
GAATCTAGAGAAGCTGATTCAAAAAAGCCCCAATCCAGAGTTTAAATCCTATTTGACTGAGGTTCTCACAGAAGCGCATCACCAGCGTCTTCATGCAGATAGTCGAAAATTTCTCTCTCTTTTTTATCAGCAAACCTACACTCTCTTTGATTACCTGCCCAAACATGCTCCTATTTTTTTGGATGATTACCATAAAATCATGGATCAGGAAACGCGGTTTGATTTAGAAGTTGCTAACCTTTTGACAGAGGATCTACAAAAGAGTCGCTCTTTCGCAGAAGCCCAGTATTTTGCGGAAAATAGTGCTCTTTTACGCACTTATAAACCAGCTTCTTATTTTTCAAATTTCCAAAAAGGCTTGGGAAATCTGCGATTCGATGCCCTCTATTCTTTTAACCAATACCCCATGCAGGAATTCTTTAGTCAGTTTACTCTCTTAAAAGATGAAATTGACCGATTCCGTAAACAAGACTATACGGTTATTCTTCAGGTGACGAGTAAACAAGGTTTCCAGCAGTTACAAGAGCACTTGAGAGATTATGGGATTGATCTGGATTATCTTGCACCTGATCAGCTTCATCCTGGACAGAGCCAGTTGGTCATCGGTGGGTTGGCGCGTGGATTCCATTTTGTGGATGAGAAGATTGTCCTCATTACAGAGACAGAAATTTTCCAGAAAAAGGTTAAAAGAAAGATCCGTCGGCAAACCATTTCCAACGCGGAGCGGTTAAAAAACTACAATGAGTTGGAAAAGGGAGACTACGTTGTTCACCAGGTTCATGGAATTGGTCAGTATTTGGGACTAGAAACCATTGAAATTTCTGGCGTCCATCGAGACTATGTCTCCATCCAATATCAAAATGGAGACAGGATTTCCATTCCTGTGGATCAAATCCAGATGCTGTCCAAGTATGTTGCGAGTGATGGCAAGCCTCCTAAAATCAACAAACTCAACGATGGTCGTTTCCAAAAGGCCAAACAAAAGGTTCGTCAGGAAGTAGAGGATATTGCAGATAATCTGATTCAACTCTATGCAGAGCGAAGCCAATTGCAAGGCTTTGCCTTTACTCCAGACGATGAGAACCAAGAAGCTTTTGATCAGGCTTTTCCATATGTTGAAACAGATGATCAGATTCGCTCTATCCAAGAAATTAAGAAGGATATGGAGTCTTCAAGTCCTATGGATCGCCTCTTGGTCGGTGACGTGGGCTTTGGGAAGACAGAAGTAGCCATGCGAGCAGCCTTTAAAGCTGTTAAAGACCACAAACAAGTAGCTGTATTAGTTCCGACAACGGTCCTAGCTCAACAGCACTATGCCAATTTTAAAGAACGCTTCGAGTCCTTTCCAGTAGAAGTCGATGTCTTGAGTCGTTTTCGGAGTCGTGCTGAGCAAAAAGAAACTTTGGAAAAACTAAAAAAAGGCCAGGTCGATATTTTGATTGGAACCCACCGTCTCTTATCTAAGGATGTGGAGTTTGCGGATCTTGGTCTCATCGTGATTGATGAGGAGCAACGGTTCGGTGTCAAACACAAGGAAACCCTCAAGGAATTAAAGAAAAAGGTCGATGTCTTAACCTTGACGGCAACGCCCATTCCTCGTACCCTTCATATGTCTATGTTGGGGATTCGGGATTTGTCTGTTATTGAAACCCCGCCGACCAATCGTTATCCTGTTCAAACCTATGTCTTAGAAACCAATCCAACCATTATCCGAGATGCTATTCGTCGGGAGATGGATCGGGGAGGTCAGGTTTATTATCTCTACAACAAGGTAGATACCATTGAGCAAAAAGTTTCAGAGTTACAAGAATTGGTACCGGAAGCCTCTATTGGGTTTGTCCATGGACAGATGAGTGAGGTGCGGTTGGAAAACACCTTGATGGATTTCATTGAAGGTGAGTATGATATTTTAGTTACGACCACCATTATTGAAACAGGGGTGGATATCCCCAATGCCAATACCCTCTTTATTGAAAATGCCGACCATATGGGCTTGTCTACCCTTTACCAATTGCGAGGACGGGTTGGACGAAGCAATCGCATTGCCTATGCTTATTTGATGTACCGGCCGGACAGAACCTTGACAGAAGTTTCTGAAAAGCGTCTTGAAGCCATTAAAGGATTCACTGAATTGGGATCTGGTTTTAAGATTGCTATGCGAGACTTGTCTATTCGAGGTGCGGGAAATATTTTAGGAGCTTCTCAGTCTGGTTTTATTGATTCTGTCGGATTTGAAATGTATTCACAGTTACTCGAAGCTGCTATTGAGAAGAAACAAGGGAAAGAGAAAAAACGTCAAAAAGGCAATGCAGAACTCAATCTCCAAATTGATGCCTACATTCCAAGTGACTATATTTCTGATGAACGTCAAAAAATTGAAATTTACAAACGCATTCGAGAAATTCAAGTTCAAGAAGATTATGAGCTTTTGCAAGACGAATTGATTGATCGATTTGGAGAATACCCAGATGTGGTAGCCTATCTCCTAGAAATAGGGTTTATCAAATCTTATCTGGATCAGGTCTTTGTTAAAGTAGTCGATCGAAAAGACCAGCAACTAACGGTGAAATTTGAGCCAATTACTAAGCAACTTTTCTTGACTCAAGATTATTTTGCTGCCTTATCAGCAACGAATTTAAAAGCTCGTATTGCAGAAAGCCAAGGATTGATTGAATTAATCTTTGATGTGCGAAATAAAAAAGACTTCGAAATTTTAGAAGGCTTGCGACAATTTGGGGAAAAATTACTGGCCATCAAGCAGGAAAAAATAGAAAAACAAGATTAGAAAGAAAGATTTTACTGGGCTCTTTCTAAAAAAATGGTACAATAATACATTAGAGGTGATACGATGAGATTAGATAAATATTTAAAAGTTTCCCGCATTATCAAAAGACGCCCTGTAGCTAAAGAAGTAGCCGATAAGGGACGCATCAAAGTTAATGGCATTTTAGCGAAAAGTTCAACCGACTTGAAGGTGAATGACGAAGTCGAAGTTCGCTTTGGAAACAAGCTATTGACAGTAAAAGTGTTGGAAATGTTAGATAGTACTAAAAAAGAAGATGCGTCTAAAATGTATGAAATCATTCGTGAAACAAGGATAGAAGAAGATGCCTAAAAATATTGTACAAATGAATAATCGGTATATCCAAGACGAACATCAGCGTCGGAAATACCAGAATGAGGAGCGAAAAAAACAGAACCGTTTTATGGGTTGGGTTCTCATTTTAATTATTTTATTGTTTATCCTCCCAACCTATAATCTGGCTCAGAGTTACCAGACGCTTCAAAAACGCAAACAACAATACGTTCAATTGCAAGAACAATATCAGCAAACCCTTGAGGAAAAAGAATATCAAAAGGATATCGTAGAGAAATTGAAGGATGACGAATACGCTGCAAAATATGCACGCGCAAAATATTCCTTCTCTAAAGATGGCGAATATATTTATACGATACCTAACTTATTACCGAAATAATGGAAAATATTGTAAAAACAGTTCAACAATTTCTAGAATATTCTGATACAAAATTAGAAGAGTTAGCTAAAAAGAATCAAGCATTAAAATTGCAGGAAGAAAATCAAGAAAGGAGCAAGGATGAATAAGTTAGTTTATTGGATGATTTTTCCTACTTTCTTAGTCACCCAACCCCTATCTGATTCATCCCAAGTCCAAGTTCCATTGACTGCTGATTCTTCATACACTAGTCAAATAGGGACTCAGGATCATTTCTTTGTCTCCATCCCATCCAATCCGAATGTTTACCAACCAATCGTGACCTATTCGGATCCAGAATTGCTTCAAAAAGCTGGGGAAATTAAGCCTGATACTCCTTTTACGGTTGATCAATTGTTTGTGAATGACCAAGGGAAATCTGTTTTTAAATTATCTAATAAACAGTATGTAGTAGCTGATCAGGATCAAATTTTCGAAGATTCGATTTTGGAATTAACAGAAGAAAAAAAAACCATGTGGCTGACATCCTCTTTGACAATATCAAAGGACACAAGGAGAAATGGGGGAAACGGG
>CADFQU010000138.1 GCA_902836505.1 Streptococcaceae bacterium | reverse complement strand
TAAATTAACCCCCTCAAGTTAATACATAATATCCGTGCCCAGTTCAAACACCCCTCCTGGATTATAGCGGCAAGAGATAACCTCCGGTAGAGTCGCAACTGACTGTAAAAAAGCTACATCTTCGTAGGCATCCAAGTTGATAGTCGCTCCTAGTTGACGGGCAAAAACCATCTCTTCAGCCGGCGTATTATTCGAAGAAAACATAATCTCTTGGCCCGTAAATCCTAATTTTTGAGCCATCAACAATTCCACATAGCTAGCACAATCCACGCCACATCCTTCTTCTTTTAGGATTTTTAGGATGGCTGGATTAGGGGTTGCTTTGATAGCGAAATACTCTTTAAAACCTGGATTCCAAGAAAAAGCTTGATGGAGGGCACGAGCTGTCTGCCGGATACCAGCTTCATCATATAGGTGAAAGGGAGTTGGATAGGTTTCAGTAATTTGTTTTAATTTCTCCCTGCTAATAAATGGACGTTTCATTTGAAGATTCTCATTTCTATCAATTTTCTTTAGTATATCACAAGTTTTCCAACAAAAAAAGCCGGTTCCCCGGCTCTTTCTATTAATCATTGCGTCCAAAAATACGTAAGATATTGATGAACAAGTTGATAAAATCAAGATAAAGTTCTAAAGCCAAGGCAACTGCCCAACCATTGGTTGGTTGACCATTGGATTGTTCATAGACATAACGAATCTTTTGGTTATCCCAAGCAGTCAAACCAGCAAAGATGATGACACAAAGAATGCTAAGGACATAATCCATACCAGAGCTTTGTAAGAAAATGTTCGCAATCGAAGCAATGATGATACCAATCAAGGCTCCCATAAAGGCTCGTCCCATTCCAGACAAGTCTTTTTTGGTCACACGACCAATCGCTGACATGATGAAGAACATCAAGGCACTGACTACAAAAGCTTTATAAACTGTCGCTTGAGCATAGCGAGCAATGATAAAACTCAAGGTAAAACCATTCAAAGCGGAATAGGTTAAAAAGAGAGGCAAGGCCATGGGATTGTTTTTCACCGATTGTCTAGAAGCGACAAGGACTAAAATCAATTCAACGGCAATGGCAATATAGTAGACCCATGGAGCCTGAATTAGAATATACATGAAGGTTTCTTGGAAAAGGGTCATCATCAAAGCTGATACAACAGCTGAGATTCCAACTCCAACTCCAACTAGAGAATAAATTTTGCTATAAAAGCTATTAAGGCCACTTTGTTCGTGGATAACGGTTTGTTGATTCATAATCAATCATTCCTTTCAAACTTAAATTATTATGATTTTAACATTTTTCGATGGAAAAGTCTCCTCTTTGACCACTTTTTTCTCATCGGTTCTGAGGCTTCTTTGATAGCCCAGTACTTATCGACCATGGTCACGAGGAAAGATTCTTTGTAACGTGGTGGAGCAAGCGTCAATCCCCACATGTGTTTGAGGATGATGTCCTCTTCTTTTTTATTGAGACTTGTTATCTTTTTTGCATTTCGTACAGCTATTCGTGGATGGACCCAAGCATGGCTCTTATTGAATTTGACTTGGCGCCAATCATAGTAAAAAAGATCGTGCAGAAGAGCTCCCCTCGCTGTACTTTTGGTATCCCAGCCCATCTTCTTAGAAATACGGTAACTGGTGTAGCTAACATGAATAGAATGCTCCAAACGATTGGAGTGAATATGATGTGGAATTTCCTTTAATTTTTGAAGTTTTGGGTGTTGAATCAAATGTCCCACTTCAGCCATATATTCTTTATCTTTCTGATACACGAGTCTCACCTCCTTAAATCTGACTAGCTCACTCTTCTTAAATCATAGAAAACATTAAAATCCCTGCTGCAACTGCGACATTCAGACTTTCTGCTTGACCTGGCATCGAGATATGAATCAGCTGATCTGCTTTCTCAGCCATCTCAGAACTAATACCTTGTCCTTCATTCCCCATGACCAGCACAAAAGCAGGGACTTTTTCCACTTTCTTATAGTCAACGGAGTTCTTGGATAAGGTGGTCGCATAGATGGGGAGCTGGCTCTCTTTAATACCTGTCAAGAGTTGCTCTTTGTTTAAACGGATAACAGGAAGATGAAAATGACTTCCCTGCATGGAGCGCAAGGTTTTCATATTATACAAATCCGCAGATTGATCGGTTAAAAGCACCCCATCAAAGCCCGCTGCATCAGCAGTCCGAATCATGGTTCCAACATTGCCTGGATCTTGAACATCCTCTAACAACAAATACCGTCCTTGGGTCAGCTGAAGATGGTGGATCGGATTTATCTTGACTTCAGCCACAATTCCTTGAGGACTTTTTGAATCAGAAATTTCTGCTAAAACCTCAGGAGATACGATGGACACCTTCGCATCTATCTTGATCTTATCTACAAACTCTTCCAAAACAAAGACTTGTTCAATCGGTGCCTGATGATTGACAGCTTCTTCATAAAGATGCCATCCTTCGATGAGGTAGGAGTCTGTTCGGTATTTTTTTTGATGAAGTTTTTTAACTTTTTTAATCCCATTATTGGACTTAGAGGTTATAATATTCATAAGACTATTATACCACATTCACAGGAGGAGCTTCTCCGTCCTGAGTAGGAATTCAATCACAAGGAGAACAAGCATGCAAAAAGTTGAAATGACAGCCCAAGGTCGGGTCCAAGGTGTTGGCTTCCGCTGGGGAGTTTATAGCTTAGCACTAGAAATTGGAGGCATTACAGGTCGGGTCTGGAACAATGCTGACGGCACAGTCACTATCCTTGCCGCTTGCGAAGACAATGCCCTCATGGCCAAATTTATCCAAGAAATACGAAAAGGTCCTACTCCTTTTTCCAAGGTTTCTTATCTGGACGTCCATCTGGCAAACTTCGAACCCTACAAAGATTTTAAAATTTCAAATTAAGTCCAGAGAACTATTGTTAATTTGATAAAAAAACAGTAGAATAGAAAGGTATTATTTAAAATTAAAGGATAAAAACTCGTGAAAAAATATAAACGTTATCTACTTGCAGCCCTCAGCTTGTCTGCCCTCCTCCTCTTAACGGGATGTGTCAGCATTGACAAGACGACCAAACAACCGACCGGTTTCGTCTGGAATCTCATTGGAAAACCAATGGGAGAAGCCATCAATTTCTTTGCGACGGATCTTGGACTTGGCTTTGGTCTAGGGATTATCTTAGTAACCGTAATCGTTCGAATCATCATCTTCCCTCTAGGTATTTATCAATCTTGGAAGGCAACCTACCAATCAGAAAAGATGAACTACCTCAAACCGATTTTTGCACCGATTCAAGAACGCATCAAAAATGCAGAGACTCAAGAAGAAAAACTACTTGCCAATTCTGAATTGATGAATGCCCAAAAAGAAAACGGCGTCAGCCCATTCGGTGGTATTGGATGCCTGCCTTTGTTGATTCAAATGCCATTCTTCTCTGCCCTTTATTTTGCAGCTCAGTATACTCCGGGTATTAGCAAGGACTCTTTCCTTGGAATTGGTCTCGGTTCAAAAAGTCTGGCATTAACCCTAGTTGTTGCTGTTCTTTACTACATTCAAAGTATGCTCTCTCTCCATGGTATCGAAGATGAAAACCAAAGAGAAACTATGAAGAAAACGGCTCTCGTGAGTCCAATTATGATTGCAGTCTTTTCTTTGATGGCACCAGCTGGTGTAACCCTCTACTGGGTAGTCGGTGGTTTTGTACAAATTATTCAACAATTTGTCATCAACTACCTCATCCGTCCAAGATTGCGGAAACAAGTAGCTGAGGAATATAAAAACAATCCTCCAAAAGCTCCAGCATCCAATGGACGTCGCGTTAAAAAAGATATCACACCTACTAGTTCAACAAACTCTAACCATTCCCTTCCAACTAACGGAAACAAAAAACGAAACGCTGGAAAACAACGCAAGCGTAACTAATACATACAAATAGGCCGAGATAATATCTCGGCCTTTTCCATTACTATAAAAAAAGAGGCTGGAACAAAAGTCCTAGCCTCTCAATTGTCTTTGGATTGTCGAGCAAGACGCAGTGGTT
>CADFQU010000137.1 GCA_902836505.1 Streptococcaceae bacterium | reverse complement strand
GATTTCTCGCACCTTATGGATACGATCAAAAAAATCAATGTCCCCTTCTTTTTTGGCAATTGTTGGGTTCGAAGTTACCCCCGCAAGGGGTAACACTCGCGCCCATTTTTTTATCTCATCTAAATTTAAAGTATCAAGCATAAATTCCATATACATACCTCTTTACTATAGAGTATGCTCTGTCCGTCCAATAATATCATCTTGTGTAGCTCTTGATAGTACATTGAAGAAAGCTGAGTAGCCTGCAACACGTACAATTAAGTCACGGTGTTTTTCCGGATGTTTTTGAGCATCTAACAACGTTTCTCTAGAAACCACATTGTATTGAATATGGTATCCATGTAGACGATTAAAGAACGTACGGAGTAAAGCAATAAGTTTTAATTTATCTTCTTCTTTGGCTAAAGTTTGTGGGTTTACTTTTTGGTTCAGTAGAACACCACCAACAATTTCATCTGTTGGTAATTTAGAAACAGATTTTAGAACAGATGTTGGGCCATGTTGGTCCATATTGTGGGATGGAGAACATCCTTCTGCTAGCGGAGTTCCGGCATTACGACCATCCGGAGTAGCTAATGTTCCACGACCTTGTCCTACATTGGCTGAAATAGAAGATGTACCTGAGTAACGAATTCCTCCAATAGGTCCTCGTCCATATCGAGTATTTGGATATTTAGCAATTTCATCCACATAAATATCGTATGCTTCTCGAACTAAACTGTCCGCATAATCATCATCGTTTCCATACTTCGGTGCATCATGGATAAGCATCTCTTGGATTTCTTTTCCACGTTCTCCAGCATAATCTGTTTCCAGAGCATGCCATAGCTCTTGTGGCGTTAAGCGCCCTTCTTCGAATACGAGTTTCTTGATTGCTGCAAGTGAATCGGATAAGTTTGCAATACCCACTTGTAAACCAGAAATATAATCGTAGACAGCTCCACCTTCTTTTAGGTGTTTTCCACGTCCAATACAGTCATCTGTCAAAGCTGAACAGAGGATATCTGGTACTTCTCTTTCAAGAGATAGGTCGATAGAGTTCTCTACGATCACACTCATACGTGTTAAGTGGCGTAAGGTCTTGTCCCAAGCCGTTTGCAATTCATCGAAGCTCTTCATGTCTTTAAAATGACCAAAGCTTGGTGCAAAGCGCTTGCCAGAAACAGGATCGATTCCATCATTCATTGTAATGAGCAAAACTTTAGGGAAGTTCATATAACTCATACCTGTACAGCGATATCCCCATTTACCTGGAACAGCTGTTTCTACACAACCAATTGCACTGTAATCATAAGCATCTTCTTCAAGAACACCTTTTGAAATAAAGGATGGAATAATGATCTCATCATTATTGAAAGCAGGCATACCGAATCCGAGCTTCATAACCTCAATACATTCGTTCATGAAGCGGGCATCCAAACCAGCATGGTAACGAACAGTTAAGTTTGGTTGAGGAAGGTGAGTTTGAGCAACAGACTTCAACACTAAATAAGACAGTGGGTTGACGGCATCTTTCTTATCACGCGTTTGACCACCAATCGTAACGTTTTGATAAAGCGGACTACCTGCAGATGAAAAGGTATGTGCTTGACTACGTACTTTGTTAATTGTAATAGTCTTAATCCAAAGGTTGGTCAAGCGTTCAACAATACTCTCTTCAGTTTCCCGTCCACTTTCCAAATCAGCTTTAACGTATGGATACATATATTGGTCAAAACGGCCATATGAAAGGGAGTGTCCATTTGATTCAATCTGAAGAATACATTGAATAAACCAAACAGACTGAACAGCCTCTGCAAATGTACTTGCAGGCTCATATGGAACTTTTGAGCAAATCTCAGCAATTTCAAGCAATTCCTTCTTGCGTTCAGGAGTTGCTGTCTCAGCAAGTTGTTTAGCAAGTTCCACAAATCGTTGAGCATAAGCCTTAACAGCATCAATTACGATAAAGATAGAATCATAAAAATGGTACTTGTCAATACTAGCTGGATCCGTTAGGTCAAGAGCTGCCTTAGCTTGACGGGCTCTTTCTTCAAAACCTTTCAAACCATATTGCAATAATTTTTGATAATTTACTGCTAAGTGGGCATCTCCTGAATTCATCTTCCCTTCCATACCGAAGAATCCTGTTTCCATATAGACAGAAACTTCTTCAGGTAGAAGAGCTCCAGCTCTTGCACGTAAGTTATTATTTTCCCAGAATGGTGCGATACTACGGAGTTGTTCTTTCGTTTCTTCCGTAATATAGAAGACATCACCATCCCGCTTTTCAAAAAGATCCAATTCCTTCAGAACGAAATCTAAAGTATATTCTGGGAAAATTGGAGCATCTTTATTAGAGGATGCTTGGTTTCCAGCAATCATGGATTCATCCTCAATATAGATTGTCATATTTTCAAGAATCTCTTTCAACATATAGGCACGTTTAAGAACATTTGGTTGTTCCTTATAACGATCATATGCCTTAGTTGCAAGAACAGCACGTTCAGCATCGATGTAAGGCTTCTTGTTTAAGACATCTTCACGATACTTATTCATGCGTTCAGTGAGGCTTCCAAAATATTCTGTTTTAATGCTTGTACTTGCTACTTCTACTTGTTTCATTTTTTCAAAACCTTTCTTTTGAAATTATTTTGTTTTCTTTCGTAACTATAGTAGCATTAAATTTTACGAATTTCAATGAATTATGGATTATACATATAAATTCTATTCTAGTCGCACATCTGTGCATTCCTGATAAAGGCACTATTTTTCAGCTTGTAATTCATTGTTATAGGCAAGATTATCTTGGAATTTGAAGAATGGGAAATATACGACAGTCGAAGTCACAAGAACAAGAACTTGAACGAAAGCACCTTGCCAACCTCCAACCATAAATCCAGAAATAATGGCTGGTGTACTCCAAGGAAGGGTCACACCTGAGAATGGGTGCATAAATCCAATAGCAATTGAAGAATAAACAATTATCGCTGCTAAAATTGGAACGATAATGAATGGAAGGAACATCACTGGGTTCATTACAATTGGGAAACCGAATACGACCGGTTCATTAACATTGAAGATTGCAGGAAAAGCTGCAACTTTCCCCAAAGCTTTATACTGTTTTGACTTAGCAGCAAATAGCATGGCAACAACCAACCCAAAGGTTATACCTGATCCAGACAAAATAAGGAAGCTATCTAAGAATTGTTGAGTTACAATGTGTGCACCATTTTCAACGGATAGCTTCCCAGCTGCCAACATGGATTTATTGGCATCTAGGTTAGAAAGTAATAAGGCTGTTACTACACCGTTGACAACCGATTGTCCATGCACACCAAACCACCACAGGAATGAAATAAAGAAGGCAATCCCAATAGCTCCATAAAGTGATCCTGTTAGACCTTGTAGAGGAACCTGAATGACATCATAAATCATTTCAATGAAGGTACCGCCGTTTGTTACTACTTTTGATACGATATACACAATCATTGATAGTAAGAAAATCACGAAAGCAGGAATCATCGCTTCAAATTGTTTGGCAATAGCTTGAGGTACTTGTTCTGGCATTTTAATAACAATATGTCTTTGAATAAACACAGTATAAATCGCACCAACTACCAGACCAATAATAATAGCACCGATAATCCCTTGACCACCAAACCATACTTTTGCAATGGCATCACCAATCGGTTCTCCCTTAGCTGGTACATAAGAAGATTTTAACAAGATAAAGAATGAAGATAGGGACAAAACTCCTGCTGGCAAGGGCTCCACTCCACTGTTCTTAGCATATGAATAACCAATGGAGAAGCAAGAAATTAATCCCATGATAGCGAATGTTCCTGAATAAACTTGCATAAATGGCTCTGTCCATGTATCGCCAAATACACTAGCAATGGCCTGGTTAAGGCCTTCAAATGGTAATTGCCCAATAATCAGAAACAAACTACCAACTACCGTTAATGGAAGGATCGCTAACATCCCATCTTTAAGAGCAATAATACCTTTCATGTTTACAAAACGCATGATTGGAGCGATAATTTTCTGAGAATTAAAATTAGAC
>CADFQU010000136.1 GCA_902836505.1 Streptococcaceae bacterium | reverse complement strand
ACCACCTTAACGAACACATTAAACAACACAAAAAAGACCACGCTACTTACCGTGGATTGATGAAGAAAATCGGTCGCCGTCGTAACTTGCTTGCATACTTGCGTAAGAACGACGTTAACCGTTACCGTGAGTTGATCAACTCTCTTGGACTTCGTCGTTAATCTTGCGTCTAAAACGTTTCTATACTTCGTTGACTTCGCCTCGATGTACCATCAGTACAATCTTCGGCTCGGCGCCTTGTCTAGAAACGTTTTATCCAGCAAGAATGGAGCCTTCTGAATTCAGAGGGCTTTTTTATTGAGGTTTTATCGGTCACAATTTTGGAGACTACAAAAACACTGCCCAAGAGCCAGCGAGCTGTCTGCAAGACCCCTCGGAGAGCCTAAACTTTACGAAGTAAAGTATAATGGGTTATACTTTACATGGAAGTAATCACCGAATTCCAGTTAGAAATTACTTTGTAACTACATTTTGAGGAGGAGTAAAATGCTTTCCTACGTTCGACATTACCCACTAGCGATAGCTAAATTAATGTGTCTGTGCTCTCCTAAAATTTGCTGATTTATTACTGACTAATACAGGAGTTTTTTTATGGGACAGACAATCATATCTGCTATTGGTGTTTATATTTCCACCAGTATCGATTATTTAATTATTTTAATTATTTTATTTGCACAGCTATCACAGAATAAACAGAAATGGCATATTTATGCGGGGCAATATCTAGGCACAGGCTTACTTGTAGGGGCGAGTTTAGTTGCTGCTTATGTCGTCAATTTCGTGCCTGAAGAATGGATGGTTGGATTGCTTGGTTTAATCCCTATCTATTTGGGGATTCGCTTTGCAATTGTTGGAGAAGGTGAGGAAGAAGAGGAAGAAATTATTGAAAGATTAGAACAAAGCAAGGCTAATCAACTGTTTTGGACAGTTACATTGCTGACAATTGCGTCTGGCGGAGATAATTTAGGTATCTATATACCTTATTTTGCTTCGTTAGATTGGTCACAGACCCTCGTGGCGTTGCTTGTGTTTGCAATCGGCATAATTATCTTTTGCGAGCTTAGTCGGGTGTTATCCTCTATTCCGTTAATATCCGAGACAATTGAAAAATACGAGCGAATCATTGTGCCCTTAGTATTCATTCTACTTGGATTATACATCATGTATGAAAATGGCACGATAGAGACTTTTCTAATCGGGGAGATTTTTTATTTTCACTAGGATTTTAGCCCGAGCTCAAAACAGCTCTCTGGATTCAGAGGGCTGTTTTTGTTGACTTTCGTTATGAAATGGGCTCCATCTACTGAGCAAATCGTTTCATTTGACAGATGTAATGAATAGAGTTACAATGAGTCTATCTTAAGAAATAGAGGTTACTGATATGATTGACATTACATATCTAGATGGTGCAAAACAAGAAAGAGTCATGCACTTTGATTCTTATGAAGAGTTTGAACGCTCCCAACAGACCTGCTTGATTGGTGTGGCGGATTACTATCCCGTACAAAAATTAACTTATAATGGGCACGAACTCGATTACCACGGAACTTACGGAGATGTCTTCTTCTATTTGATGAAGCAAGACCTCGATCAATACAAAAACTAAAGGAGAAAGAAAATGGCAAAAGCAATTACAGACGCAACATTTGAAGCAGAAACCAAAGAAGGATTGGTCTTGGTAGACTTTTGGGCGACCTGGTGTGGTCCTTGTCGTATGCAAGCCCCTATCCTAGAAAAATTATCCCAAGAACTTTCGGAAGATGAATTGAAAATCCTGAAAATAGATGTGGATGAAAATCCAGAAACAGCGCGTGCTTTCGGCATTATGTCCATCCCAACCTTGCTCTTTAAAAAAGATGGGCAAGTTGTCAAACAAGTAGCAGGTGTACACACCGCAGACCAAATCAAGGCCATTGTGGCTGAGTTGAGTTAAAAAGAAAATGGCTAAAGAAGGATGATCCTTCTTTAGCCATTTTGTTATTCCTTGTTTGAATGATGTTTTCCAGCTCTAATTGCATCAGCTTCACTCATTGTGATAACTTTGTCCTTACGAGTATTTGATGGCATATTATCAATGTTGTACCAATAGGCAGATGATTTTCCATATTGAGCAACATAGACGGTACGTTGTTCCTGGGTGTCAGCTTGTTGTTGAGCAGCTTCTGCGGCTTGTTGAGCTCTGACATTGATTGCATTCTGCACAAGCTCAATACGATGAACGAAGTTAGCTTTAGCGGTAGGATCAGAAACTTGTTCCACAGCAGCTTGTGCAGGAGCAACGTTTTCAGTTACTTGGTTCGCTTCTAATGTTTGAACGGATTTCTCAGCTTCTTCAATTTTTTTTGCTTCCTCAGCTTTTTTCGCTTTCTCAGCTTCTTCGACTTTTTTTGCCTCCTCAGCTTTTTTCGCTTTTTCAGCCTCTTCGATTTTTTTTGCTTCCTCAGCTTTTTTCGTCTTTTCAGCCTCTTCAGTTTTTTTCTCTTCTTTAACTTTTTCTTTGCTTACATCTTCATTACTTTTGGTATTTGTCTTCTGTACAAGACCGACTTGCGATTCTGTTTTATCCTTGGAAACCTCCGTCTCCGTTGAACACGCCCCTACTAATAGTATAGTAGCAACCATAAAAAATAATCCTTTTTTCATATTAATACTCCTTTTGAATATTTACCCAAGAACATCATAACACAAACCGAAATCGTTTTCAATCACTGCATAGTGATTTTTTTAACAAAAAAATCAGACTTAGAATAAACTAAGTCTGAAAATTGTTCTTATTCTCCCAACTCTGCACTGTAGGCAATGATTTGATCGACAGTGTCTGAAAGGAATTGGATGGTGTCGCGAAGTGGTTTGTCAGTGGAGATATCTGCTCCGATAATCATAGCTGACTCCAGTGGCGTCTTGCTTCCACCGGATTTGAGAAGGTCCAGCCAATCTTTGGCTCCGTTTTCGGAGTTCTTCAAATGCAGGTAACCGGCTGTTGAGATAACTAGGCCAGCTGAGTAAGTGTAGCTGTATAGCCCCATGTAGTAGTGGCTTTGGCGCATCCAGGTCAAGGCAGCATCGTCATCGATTTCAACGGCGTCGCCCCAGAATTCGGTCAAGACTTCCTTCATGATGCTGTTGAGCTTACTAGCTCCAAAGGTCCCACCTTCTTCGATCAGAGTATAGACCTTGCGTTGGAAGGCTGCTTCCAGCAAGTGGGTGATGAAGTTGTGGAAGTAGGTGTCTGTCAAACGGTGAGCTAGGGCAAAGCGTTTTTGACGAGGGTCGTCAAACTGCTGTTCCAAGTAGTCGCTAAGGAGGAGCTCGTTAAAGGTAGAAGGAGCTTCCACATAGTAGGTCGACATGTGGGCGTTGAAGTAGCTTTGGTTGTTATCTGAGAAGATGAATTGACCAGAGTGTCCGATCTCGTGGATCAGGGTATAAACATCGCTCATGCGCCCTGTCCAACTCATCAGGACATAAGGATGGACGCGATAGGGGTCAGCCGCATAACCACCAGAATCTTTGCCTTCATTGGCCGCAAAGTCGACCCAACGTTCGGTTTGGTAGCGGGCGATTTCGCGAGAATATTCTTCACCAAGTGGTGCCACAGATTTCATGACCAAGTCATAAGCGTCATCAATGGTGACATCTGGGTTGAGCGCGCTGTCCAAGTCCAACTTCCAATCAGAAAAGGTCATTTTTTCAAGGCCGTTGACCTTGGCCACGTGTTTGAGGAATTTTTGAGCGACCGGAGCGAAGTCCTTCATGATCAGGTCAATCTGACGGTCAAACATAGAACGATCCACTTCCTGCTCAGCCAAGAGATAGTCAAAGACAGAGTCGTAGCCTCGCATATCTGCGATCAGCTTTTCAGACTTAACTTGAGCTAGATAGGTAGCAGCAGCAGTGTTTTGGTGCTTGCGGAGACCTTCTGAGAAGGAACGAAAGGCTTTTTCACGGACTTCTGCATTCTCATGGTTTTGGTAGAAGTTTTCATAGGTGACAAAGCTATTCTTGTAAACTTTTCCATCCACTTCAAAATCAGCCATTTCAAAGTCACCTGCCCGCATCTTGGTGTAGATGTCTTGTGGTCCG
>CADFQU010000135.1 GCA_902836505.1 Streptococcaceae bacterium | reverse complement strand
GGGATGGAGTTTTCAGACTCCTATCCCTTAATTATATCATCTTAAGCCCATTTGGGACAATTTCTTTTTATAAGCATCGAAATCGACCAGCAATCCTTGACCACCATACATATCGTAGGCATCGACCCAATCCCCATTTTCTGGGATTGTAATGCGTTCAATCCCCTTGCTGGCACTTCCAACTAAGCCAATCCCATTTGTCAATAGGAAGGAGAAGGGTACATTGGTAGAGGTCATTGCGAAGACCTTCCCTAGTGCTTCAGATCCAGTAAAGAGCTTGGTTGGATCCTTGATTTGGTGCATGATAGCAGACATAACTTCTTGTTGGCGTCTTGTCCGTCCAAAGTCGCCCTCATCATCTTTACGGAAACGTGCATAGTTGAGGAGGGTCCGGCCGTCCATCCGTTGTTTTCCGACCTTAATGGTCTGATTCGGAACGACCCCATCCTTCATATTCAAGTCATCAGGGACTTCAACCTCAGAAACGGTTTCACCATCAATGGTGGAGAACTGAGCATTCATCTCCACCCCATTAGGGAAAAGGGTATCAATGGCTGTCGCAAAGGTTTGGAAATCAACCATGGCATAGTATTGAATATCAATGTCAAAGTTATCCTTAAGCATTTGACGGACCAATTCTGCCCCTTGGTTGTTATTCTGCTCTCCAATGGTGAAGGCCGTATTCAACTTCTGGTCATAGTAATCTTGATATTCTGGATCCGTTTGTTGGCTCACCCCATCGATATGAACCAGAGTATCCCGCATGAAGCTAACCATCTTGATCTTGCCATCTTTATTATTGACATTGACGACCATGATGGAGTCCGTTCTCGTCTCAGACGAGCTTTCCCCGATCCGACCATCTGTCCCCAAGATCAGGATATTGACTCCGTCTTTGGTCTTCTGACCGTTAAAATACTCTTTAACAGCTGGTTGGGCATTGGTCCCACCAGGTTTGCTATTCAAGCCTTTGAGAAACATAAAGACCATTCCACCAAGGACCAATAAGAAGAAGATGGCTATCCATTTTAAAATACGTTTGAAGCGGATTTTTCTTCCCTTCTTACGTTTGGGAAGAGTGGCTACTTCCTCTCGATTCTTTTTATTGGTTTTGGGTTTGTCCTTCCGGCTACGTGATGGATAGACTGGTAATTCGTTAGAATTGTCTTCTCTTTTACTTGAAGGAGCAACAGACTCTTCTGCTCTTGCCGAAACGGGATCGTCTTGGAATCGTCCCTCTGATTTATTTTTTAAGTATTTGTATTCCAACTGCTCTTTCTCATTCAGATAATGATAGTTGGAATAAAGATAATCCAATCTTTTTTGTTCATGATAGGATAGGTTTTCTGATTCTCTACTCATACGTTCTCCGTTTCATTGTCTTTTAGCACATAGACCCAATAGTGGCCTAAGGTTTTGATGGACACTCCTAGGGACTCCAGTTCTTGATAGGCAGAAGCAAACAGCGATTCGTCAGCATCTACCACATCGATAATAAAAAAATACTCCCCTAGGGCCGTCTTTAAAGGACGACTTTCAATTTTTGTTAAATTTAATTCTCTTGAAGCAAATGTAGATAGGGCCTGCCATAAGGAACCTGCAATATTACTTGGCAACGTGATGGCCAGACTATCCTTGCAGGCAACACTCTTTAAGGAGCGACTGCTTTCAAAAGGTCGCTGACCAAGGATCCAAAAGCGGGTATAATTCTGATCCATCTCTTGAATATTACTGGCCACAACTTCCAAACCATATTCATCCTTGGCCTCCAAAGGCGCAATGGCTGCAATAGGTAGTTCCGGATGTTGTGAGACATACCGAGCTGCATAGGAAGTCGAAGTTGTCATCTCTAGTCTAGCCTGAGGAAAATGCTCCTGGACATAGGCTTTTCCCTGGGCTAATGCCTGAGGATGCGAATAGATCACTTCAATGGCTTGATCCTGCTTAACGGCCAAGAGTTGTTGCTTAATGGGATAAACCACTTCTGCGATAGCCTGGAAACTGGCCTGGTGAAAGAGATAGTCAATCGTCTCATGGACACTGCCTTCGATGGAGTTCTCAACAGGGATGACCGCATAATCCACTTGATGGGATTCATAGGCTTTCAATACCTCAGTAATAGATCCATAAGGACACAATTCAGCGTCTTGAAAACTTTCTAGAGCTACATGATGGGTAAAGGATCCCTTAGGACCTAGATAAGCTACAAGCATCGAATCATCTCCACAATTTCTTCAGGTGTCTTATCAGCAACATCAATCACATGTGTGACTACTTCTTCATATAAGGGCAGGCGTTGTTCATACAAGGCGCGAAACTCTTCTGGGTCTTTATTAAGAAAGAGGGGGCGCTTAGTTACAGGAGCCGTTGCCAGGCGTTGATAGAGGCGATCAAAATCAATCCGCAAATAAATATTACAAGGATTTTTCTTGAGGAGCTCACGATTTTCAGACCTTAGGACAATCCCCCCACCAGTTGAAATGACTGAGGTATCTTGTTCGAGCAACTCTTGCAACAAAAGCGACTCTTGCTGGCGAAAACTCTCCTCACCAAAGCGAGCAAAATAGTCCGAAATCGGCATTTCTAAGCGTTGAACCAAGAGTGTATCCATATCTACAAAAGCTGGATCTAATAAAGAGCCAACTGTCGTTTTCCCTGCTCCCATAAAGCCGATTAGTACTTTAGGCATGAGACACCTTTTCTAAATCAGCAAAGAAGGTAGGATAACTAGTATTAATAGCTTCAGCACGCTCAAGCTCCACTTCACCATCGCTTACAAGCAGGGCTGCAATAGCTCCCATCATACCGATTCGGTGGTCACCAAAGGTTTGCAGGCTAGCACCATGTAAGGGCGTTTTCCCCTCAATAATCATCCCATCCTCTGTTGGGGTGATGTTAGCTCCCATAGCATTTAGACTATCTGCCACTACTTGGATACGGTCTGTTTCCTTAACTTTCAATTCTTCAGCATCTTTGATAATGGTTTGGCCAGAAGCTTGAGTTGCCAAAAGAGCAATGATTGGAAGCTCATCAATCAAGCGAGGAATTAGATCACCCGAAATTTCAGTTCCATGGAGGTCTGAAGTCTCTACGACAAGGGTCGCAGCCTTAGCAAGGGGATCAACATCCAATATTTGAAGCTTGCCTCCCATTTTTTCAATAACCTCTAGAATACCTGTACGAGTTTCATTGATGCCGACATTCTCTAAACGAATCTGACTATTAGGGACAATCAAACCAGCTACCAACCAAAAGGCTGCACTGGAAATATCACCTGGTACCGTAACCTCACAGGCTTGGAAGCTTTGAGGCCCACGTAGGCGAATTTCTTTGCACTTCACGCTGATCTGGCCACCGAACTGCTGGATCATATCTTCGGTATGATTCCGTGTCAGTTCCTTCTCTAGAATGACTGACTCCCCTTCTGCTTGCATGGCAGCAAATAGAAGAGCTGACTTGACCTGAGCAGAGGCTACGGGTAATGAATAGTGGATTGGTTGTAAGTCTTTTGTTCCATGAAGATGAAGTGGCAACATGTCTCGCTCTGTTTGCCCCTGAACAGTGACTCCCATCTCTCGAAGAGGGATAGCCACCCGATCCATTGGTCGTTTTGATAAGCTGTCATCTCCAACCATGATGACTGGGAAGGGACTTCCTGCTAAGACACCCGCTATCAATCGAGTGGAGGTGCCTGAGTTCCCCATATCTAGATCATTCTTAGGTTGTTGAAAGGCTTCAAAGCCTTTTCCCTCGATGGTGATCACTTGACCATCATCTTGGATAGAGACGCCTAGGTCTCTAAATACTTGAATAGTGGATAAGACATCTTCACCACGGAGGATATCATAGACCTTAGTAGTTCCATGCGCAAGGCTTCCAAAGATAATCGAACGATGACTGATCGATTTATCCCCTGGAACACGAATGATTCCATTTAAACCCTTACAATTCGTTTGTAATTTCATGGCTTACCCCTTCAAGCTTTTCTAAAAATTTTACCATAAAAAACAGTCATTTTCAACGTTCACTTGAAAGGACACCCAAGATGGGAGAGAAAAAGAGGCTGGGACAAAAGTCCTAGCCTCTCAATTGTCTTTGGATTGTCGA
>CADFQU010000134.1 GCA_902836505.1 Streptococcaceae bacterium | reverse complement strand
TTATCGCCAATTTTTAAAGAAATCAGTTCATTTAATGATGATACCTGATATTCCTTATCTCCAATCACCACTACAAAATCATGAACAGAATTAGGAAAAATCCCACAAGCTTGACCATTATAATCAAAAGAGGCGTCCCAGCCGTTATCATATAAGGCTTGTAAATCATCTAATATCGCCATAAAAAATCCTTTTTCATAGTGTTTTATAGGTGAAAGCGCCTAAATTGTTCTATGCGCTACGGGATTGCTTTAATCGAGATAATCTCACTCTCAAGGATAGAAATCTCAGTTGGTTCATCAGGACTAGGATTGTCAATGAGGATAGTGATTTCATCTTGCTCATCATTGTCCATTTCGTCAATAAAATCTGTGATAAAGCCTTTTATAACTTTACCGTCACTAGTTACCACCTGAACTCTTGATCGTAGGTAGTCCCAAAGTTGTTTACTCATTCTTAGCCCTCTCTCAGTTGCTAAAATTCTAAAAAAAAGTCCTACAGCCTCAATAGGAAATGGCGGGACGGACATTCCCCGCCTCTCAGATACCCTTTCGGGTGCGTGTGCGTCCGATATTTTTCTAGTTCATTTCCTCAGTAATATTATATCAAATGATTACAAAAAAGCACCTAATGGTTCTATTTTATATAGCTATTTCTTAACTCTAATTTCTTGATAACCTCCATGCTCCATGGCAAAATAAAAAACCTGATGGACTCCCATAGGTTTATAGTGGTTTATAGCAATTTATTGCGAATTAGCGCAAAAAAACGAACCTGGTCTGGTCCGTTTTTCTTAGTCTAGTTGGATCCCCTTTTCTGCCAGATTCTCCAGACATTCTTGGAGGTAAGTATCCTGGTGCTCGGGATAGATGGGTGCACTCAAAGCTTCCTCTTCCAGTTCTGGATACGCTGGACAGGTCTTGCCTCGGTAGTTCGGCTCCCACCACTCTGGGCTGACCTTGTAGCCACGAGCGGTCATCTCTTCCATGATCAGGCGGTGATAGGCATAGAGGCGATAAGGCGAGTAGTCAAAGACATAGTTGACCGTCGCGTGCTTCTTGCCCCAACCATTGCCTCGAAGGGCGCAGCATTCCCGGTGTTGGCCCAGAAGCTGGGGGCGTGGGAGTTTGGGAATCAAGTCTTGGTGCCAAAGTCTCATCTATTGACCTCCTAGCAGCGTCGAGTCTTGTAAGTAGCGATTAGGATAGCGCTCAAGGAGATTTTGGATCCCCTTGATAAGATCCTCTTGCTGGGCTTGGCCATGCTGGTACTTCTCAAGTAGCAACATAAAGTCCGCCTTTTCCTCTGCAGTCGCCTGCTTTTTGAAATAGCCCCAGATATGCTGGAAGGCATTGGAGACCTGGCCACGATTTTCCGGCAGGGCTAGCGCTTGCTGGATCATGCCCTCGACATGGCTGACCTCCACCTGGTCTTGCTTGAGGTATTCTCGGATCTCCTTATAGATATTACTCGAACGACTGAGTACCAGGTATTTATTTTTCGCCCATAGGACTTGGCAGTGATGTTTTTGATCCACTCTTGTCTCCTTTTGATCTTCTCCATGAATAGTCCTCCCATTATACCATGGAAATGAGTGAAGTCATAAAAAAAGCGGACAAGCTAGGTCCGATCTCACCTAAGAAAAGTTTCAAAGACAACATTATCCATAAGCAAAAAGCCTGAGCCAACGCTCAGACTTTTTTTGTGTTAATCAATTTCGAGACCACCAGTATAGAGGCGGTAATAAGTCCCGCGTTCTGCCATCAAGGAAGCGTGGTCGCCCCGCTCGATGATGCGTCCCTTGTCCATGACCATGATCACGTCCGAGTTGACGATGGTAGAGAGACGGTGGGCGATGACAAAGACGGTCCGTCCGGCCATCAGACGATCCATCCCCTCTTGGACCATCTTCTCTGTCCGTGAGTCGATCGAGGAGGTTGCTTCATCAAGGATCAAGACCGGCGCATTGGCCAAGGCAGCACGCGCAATGGCTATCAGCTGACGTTGACCATTGGATAGACCGGCTCCATCATCGTTCAAGACAGTATCGTAGCCTTGGTCCAAATGTTTGACGAAGGAATCCACATTGGCAATGCGGGCTGCTTCCAGGATTTCCTCCCGGGTCGCATCTGATCGACCATAGGCGATATTTTCTGCGATGGTTCCAGTGAAGAGGTGGGTATCCTGCAAGACAATCCCTAGAGAGCGACGGAGCGAAGCCTTCTCGATCAGCTTCACATCGATACCATCATAGGTGATAGATCCTGATTGAATATCGTAGAAACGGTTGATCAAGTTGGTAATGGTGGTCTTCCCTGCTCCTGTCGCGCCGACAAAGGCCACCTTTTGCCCCTTGTCCGCATAGAGGTTGATATCGTAGAGGATTTGGTTCTTATCATTGTAAGAGAAGTCTACATTGTTAAAGACCACATTTCCGACCAGTTTGACCAGTTCATAGTCTCCATTTTCCCGCGGGTGTTTCCAAGCCCAGAGGTTGGTCTTCTTATCAGTGATGACCATGCGACCATCGACCTCTTCATAGTTGACCAAGGTCACTTTCCCTTCATCCACTTCGACTTCTTCATCCAAGAGATCAAAGATCCGATCTGCCCCAGCTAGAGCCATGAGGACAAAGTTCAACTGTTGCGATACTTGAGTGATAGGCCCGTTGAAGGAACGGTTAAGCTGGAGAAAGGCCATGAGGCCACCAATGGTGAGGCCACTGATCCCATTCAAGGCGAAGATCCCTCCGACCAATGAGGTCAAGACGAAGGAGACATTTCCCAGGTTCCCCAAAATCGGCATCAGGACATTGGCATAGCGGTTGGCTTGGTAGGATGATTCAAAGAGTTTGTCATTGATCCGCTCAAAGGCTTCAATGCTTTCCTCTTCATGGACGAAAGCCTTGACCACCTTTTGACCAGCCATCATCTCTTCGATAAAACCATTTTCAATCCCTAGGTTCTTTTGCTGATCGGCGAAATAACGACCCGACTTACCAGAGATATCCTTGATGACATAGGCCATGACGCCGACCATCGAAAGAACGAGAAGGAAAAGAAGAGGGCTAATCATGATCATGCTGACTGCTACACCGATGATCGTGATGGCAGATTGTAAGAGCTGCGGGATAGATTGCTCGATCGCTTGGCGAAGAGCGTCGATGTCATTGGTATAGATAGACATGATATCCCCGTGCTGGTGGGTATCAAAGTACTTCACAGGGAGCTTCTGCATACGGGCAAAGAGCTGGTTCCGCAGAGAGCGCAATGTATCCTGAGATACTGTCGCCATAATGAGGGAGAAGCCATAGTTGGCCAAAACTCCCAAAATACCGACTACTGCCAGCATCATCAAGAAGCTGAGGAGAGGACCAAAGTCCTTGCTACCACTATCTAACATAGGTTGGATGTATTGGTCCACCAAGGCCCGGATAGAGGAGGTAATATAGACCGTAGAGAGGGAGGCTGCCACGATAAGGGCAGCTGCTAAGAGAAGGACGAACTTATACTGTTTCCACATGTAGGCCAGTAAGCGCACGAGAGAGCCCCAGCCAGCTTTTTTCTTATTCTGCATCTGCTTGTCCTCCTTTCCCTTGGGTTTGCATGTCATAGACTTCACGGTAGATGGCATTGGTCTCAATCAAGTCGTGGTGAGTACCAATCGCATCGATCTTACCATCATTCATGACCACGATCCGGTCTGCATCTTGGATAGAAGAGATCCGTTGGCCAATGATGATCTTAGTTGTGTCTTTAAGACTGGTAGCCAATCCTTGACGGATCAGGCTATCGGTCTTAGTATCGACAGCCGAGGTCGAATCATCCAAGATCAAGATCTTTGGATTCATCAAGAGAGCGCGGGCGATACAGAGACGTTGACGCTGACCACCTGACACATTGGCTCCACCACGTTCGATCATGGTATAATAGCCATCCTTAAAGTTCTGGATAAATTCATCCGCTTGAGCAATCTTACAAGCTTCCATAATTTCTTCATCCGTCGCGTCCTTATTTCCCCAGCGAATATTTTCCTTGATGGTACCAGAGAAGAGGACATTGGTTTGAAGCACCAATCTTGCTGTGGCTGCTGATCGTGGTTGCCATGCTGCTGATGAGTGCCGTGGCGT
>CADFQU010000133.1 GCA_902836505.1 Streptococcaceae bacterium | reverse complement strand
ATTGGAAACGGCCTTTATATCGAGGATGAATCCGTTGTAATCCGTCCTAAGAACGGTTTTGGTGGAATTGGTGGCGAGTACATCAAACCGACTGCTCTGGCTAATGTTCATGCCTTTTACCAACGTTTGAATCCAGAGATTCAGATTGTGGGGACAGGTGGCGTCTTGACTGGTCGTGATGCTTTTGAACATATCCTTTGTGGCGCTAGTATGGTCCAAATCGGAACCACGCTTCATAAAGAAGGAGTGGCGGCTTTTGACCGTATTACAGCTGAGCTTAAAGCCGTGATGGAAGAAAAAGGCTACCAAAGCCTGGAAGATTTCCGTGGGAAACTGCACTATATTGACTAATCTTTCGAAAAGAACTTCCTCAAGTGGATGCTTGGGGGAGTTCTTTTCTGTTCCATGGTCGATTAAGATCAATTCTGTTCCTAGTTTTAGAGGATTTTCATTTTTATAGAGAGAAAAAGGTGTACAATGGAGGTGAAAAGGGAGGTGGTTTATATGGAAGAAAGGGATGTGATTCAAGAAGCAAGGACGATGATCGAAACTCTTCAAACAGCCTTTTCTAAGGACTTCATCCCTAGTTCAGATGCCATTCGATTTGAGGAAAATCTAAATCATATTTTGGAAGTTTTATTAAGGGCAAGACAGGTAGACAATCGCCTATTGATTGAGTTGGAGAAGTTTTATCAGAATGCCAGTTTATTGATTGGTTTGAGTGGGCTGCGTTTGAATGAAGAGTCTTTTCAAGCCTGGCGGGCTTATGATCACTGGCATTACGAAGCTGTGAAATCTCAGTTACAGGTATATGGACCAAGCATGATCTTGTAAGCCACTGAGTGTTTGCTTAAGAAATATTGAGGAGGTGTGTGACATGTCTCTCGTGCATGATTTTTTTCATCAGTTTTTAGTATCTATACGGAATCTTGGTTACTCGCTCTTTTTCTTATTTGAAAAATAAGCATCTCCTAATCCCTTTTATTAGTACAGTAGAAGGGATTTTTGGTGCAGAATCCTTGAAAATCTGAGGCTCTTGGATTATGATGGAGCTAATAGATGTCAAGCGTTCCTCTTAGGGAATGCGGAAAGCGAGGAAAAAAGATGGCAGAGATTTATCTAGCAGGTGGCTGTTTTTGGGGTTTAGAGGAATATTTTTCACGGATCCCCGGTGTAGAAAAGACGACGGTGGGCTATGCCAATGGTCAGGTGGAAACGACCAATTACCAATTGATCAAGGAAACGGATCACGCAGAGACCGTTCAGGTCGTTTATGATCCAGATAAGATCACTCTACGCGCGATCTTGCTCTATTATTTCCGTGTGATTGATCCCTTGTCCATTAACAAACAGGGAAATGATCGAGGGCGTCAGTACAGGACGGGTGTCTATTACCGAGACGAGGCAGATCGTGAGGTGATCGCCCAAATGTTTGCGGAGCAAGAAGAACAACTTGGAAGTAAGATTTCAGTTGAGTTGGAACCTTTACGCCACTATATCTTGGCTGAGGACTACCATCAAGACTACCTCAAGAAGAATCCTGAAGGCTATTGCCATATTGATGTGACAGATGCTGACCAACCCTTGATTGATCCGGCGGCCTATCCAAAGCCCAGTCAGGAGGAATTAAAGGTACGATTGACAGAGGAGCAGTACCAAGTTACCCAAGAAAGTGCGACGGAGCGTCCTTTCCACAATGCCTATGACCAGACCTTTGAAGAGGGCATTTATGTGGATATTACGACTGGGGAACCTCTCTTCTTTGCCAAGGATAAGTTTGCGTCTGGCTGTGGATGGCCGAGCTTCTCTCGTCCTATTGCGAAAGATGTCGTTCACTATTACCAGGATCATAGTCACGGGATGGAGCGAATTGAAGTTCGTTCCCGCTCAGGGAATGCTCATCTAGGCCATGTCTTCACCGATGGGCCAAGAGACCAAGGAGGTCTTCGCTATTGTATCAATTCGGCCTCTCTACGCTTTATTCCTAAAGAGGAAATGGAGGCAGAGGGATACGGGGACCTACTCAGGCAAATGCACTAAAAGAATGATTGAGAAAGGGGGCTCTGAGCCCTCTTTTTTTAATTTCTTTAGTCCCTCCGTTTATCTATTCATGGAAGTTTAGGTCAGTCTGTTTTCTTTTGTCAAAATTGTGTTACAATGAAAAAAAGGCCTGAAAGATGACGGAGAGGTCTTTGACAAGTGCAAGAGAATTGAATAGGAAGAGAAGATGATGAAGAATTGGAAGGATCTCTTAAAGAGATGGAGCGAGCTTGGGAAAGATATCCTCAGGATGCTCAACAACTGGCTTGATATTGGCTTGGGAAAGGTGACTGCTTTTCGCTTGACCAACGAACAGTTTGTCTATGGATTACTGATTACAGTATTTGCGGCCGCGAATCTGGTTTTATGGGTTCAAAAATGGAATGGTTTCCCCATTACAGCATTAGAGATGCCGGAAGTTGTTGAAAAGCAAGAAGAAATCCATCCGGATCAGTTGCCGCATACAGCTCGGATCATGGCAAATGGAGACCAACTCTACCATGACTTGGTTTATATGAGTGCCGCCAAGGAAGATGGAAGCTATGATTTTTCTGAGAATTATCACTATGCTCAGGAATGGTTGAAGCAAGGGGATCTGGTCTTGGGAGATTTTGAAGGAACCATCAATTCGGATTATGGACTTTCGGGTTATCCACTTTTCAATGCCCCTGGTGCGGTCGTTGCTTCGATTAAGGATGCAGGCTATCAGGTGATGGACCTGGGGCATAACCATATCCTCGATTCTGGCTTGGAAGGGCTGTTTTCGACTGCGAAAGCCTTTGAAGATGCAGGGATCCAAACGGTTGGTGTCTATCCGCATGAGACGCGAGGTCAAGCCCCTATCCTGATCAAGGAAGTAAATGGAATCAAGATCGCGATTTTGGCTTATTCCTACGGCTTTAATGGGATGGAGTATAATCTGGAACAAGAGGACTATGACAATCGTCTATCGGATCTCAATGAGGAGCGGATGCGTCAAGAAATCCAAAAAGCTGAGATGGAAGCGGACATTACCATTGTCATGCCTCAGATGGGGATTGAATATGATTTAGAGCCAACAGAGGAACAAAAGGAGCTATATCATAAGATGATTTCTTGGGGAGCTGATATTGTCTTGGGTGGCCATCCTCATGTCGTCCAACCTGCCGAGATTGTGGATAAGGATGGACAACAGAAATTGTTCATTTTTTCTATTGGTTATTTTCTTTCGAATCTGCGACTGGAAACCATGGAAGGGATAGAAAATGCTCAATGGACCGAACGGGGTGTTCTGATGGATATCACAATTGAGAAAGTAGGGCATAAGACCCGTATCAAAACAGCAACAGCTCATCCTACTTGGGTCAACCGGACGCCGAAGGACAGTTATTCTCCTGAAGGCTATGAACTCTATCATTTCCAGACCTATATCTTGGAGGACTGGATTGAGGGAGGCAAGTATCGGGATCAATTGGATGACGAAACAAAGGCGCGTGTCGATACAGCCTACCAGGAAGTGAAAGAACGTGTGAATTTGAATTGGCAATAGGAAGGGGCGAATTAAGGAATGGACAAACTTGGATGGTTACCAATTGGATTTGTTGGACTGATCATCGTTATGACTCTAACAAATCAGCTATCAACGATTCTTCTGAGAAAAAAATTAGCCAAGGCTTGGGAGGGTAAACCTTTTTTCATAAAAAAAGATAGTGAAGAAAGTTTAGCGGAAACAATGCTCTTGGCTTCTGCGCTCCAACCGACAGATAGCCAAGTAGACGGTCAGACTTGGCATGATTTGGACCTCTATAGAGTCTTTGATCAGTTGAACTATACACAGTCTAGTATAGGGGCTGAGGCCTTGTATCAGAAGATGCGTTTGATTAAATTTCAACCAGAAGCATCCTTGCATGAGTTAGAGGATTTTTTTGACCATCACCCTGATCTTCGTCTCAAGGTTCAAGTTGTCATGAACCAGTTAGGAAAAAAGAACCACAATATGGCTAGAAGTATTGTGGCTAATCCAGGGAAACAGGATTCGAAGATCTATCTTTCTATCTATATTTTCATTCAGCCATAGGCATGAGTCGTGCCGTGAGCGCGAATCGTGCCACAATGGACG
>CADFQU010000132.1 GCA_902836505.1 Streptococcaceae bacterium | reverse complement strand
ACTTGGTAGCCATTGGGACCATTGCTGATATGGTCAGTTTGACAGATGAAAACCGTATCTTAGTCAAGTATGGCCTAGGTGCCCTTCGTCAAACCCAACGGATCGGCCTTCAGGAAATGCTCAAGCTGGCTTCCATCACCCCTCAAGATGTAAATGAAGAAACGGTTGGTTTTCAGATCGCCCCTCGTCTCAATGCGCTGGGTCGCTTGGATGACCCCAATCCAGCGGTCGAGCTCTTGACAGGCTTTGATGACGAAGAAGCGCTAGAGATTGCGCTGATGATTCAAGCTAAGAATGAAGAGCGCAAGGAGATCGTCCAAGCCATCTATGATGAAGCCAAAGCCATGGTGGACCCAAGTCTTCCCGTTCAAATTTTGGCCAAGGAAGGATGGAATCCTGGTGTCTTAGGAATCGTGGCTGGTCGACTGCTAGAAGAGCTCCATCAGCCCATCATCGTCCTCACCATAGACCAAGGCAAGGCTAAGGGAAGCGCGCGAAGTCCCGAAAGTGTCCATATTTTTGAAGCCCTGGATCCCCATCGTGATCTCTTTATCGCCTTTGGGGGCCATGCAGGAGCAGCTGGTATGACGCTGGAAGTGAAAAATCTTCCACGCCTGACCGAGATTTTTTCTGATTATATTCTTGAAAAAGGGATTGACCTGACGGCCAAATCTATTCTTTTTGTAGATGAGGAGTTGGACCTTGAAGAGCTGACCTTGGATACCTTGAAGAGCTTTGATCGTCTAGCACCTTTTGGGATGGACCACAAAAAACCCGTCTTTTACATTCGAGATTTCCAAGTGGAGTCTAGCCGGACCATGGGGGCCGGCAATAGCCATCTTAAGTTGAAGATTCAAAAAGGCAATGCTCGCTTTGATGTGGTGGCTTTTGGTCAGGGCCATTTGGAATTGGAATTCTCCCAAGCGAAAAACTTGGAGTTGGTGGTATCCTTGTCCATCAATCAATGGAATGGACAGACCACCCTGCAATTGATGGTGGTGGATGCCCGTGTAGAAGGAGTACAGCTTTACAATATCCGAGGAAAGAATGCTCCTCTCCCACAAGCCATCCCACTCTTTAGTCAGTTAGAAGGAGGGGTAGAATCACCAGCCATTGTCATCGATCGCATACCAGATGACTTGGCAGAATTGAAAGCCCTCTTCCAAGAACAGAGCTTCCAAGCGGTCTATTTTAAGAATCACCTAGACAAGGCCTATTATTTGACCGGTTATGGCAACCGCGATCAATATGCCAAACTCTATAAGACACTGTATCAGTTCCCTGAGTTTGATATCCGACATAAGCTAAGCCAACTATCTGACTACCTCAAGATTCCACAGGTTTTATTGATCAAGATGATCCTGATTTTCCAAGAATTGGGCTTTGTTCAGATTGAAAATGGCATCATGACTGTCAATAAGGATGCGGAGAAGAAGGAGATTGCCTCTAGTTCCATCTATCAGGACTTGGTGCAGACGGTCAAAGACCAAGAGCTCATGGCCCTAGGATCTGTGCAAGAAATCTATGAGTATTTAACGGAATCGATATGATGAATCAGAAGAAACTACTCCTCTGGCTCAGCCCTTTCCTACTTGTTGCCCTCTATTGGCTGGGTATTTACTGGAGTTTGAGAAATCCCATGGAAGAAATCAACTATGCTGAAAATGGCGGCTGGATGCGCTATGTGATGTTTAGGCCCTTTACAGAAACAATCGGAAGTGATCGCATCTAGAAGGAGGATGAAGGATTTCAAATGTATCCCTATTCAGATGACATCGTTGGTGGTCAAGAAGAGCTATCTGTCTTGATGTTTCGAGACAGTTCTGAATGGGTTTACTGGTATAAATATCAGCTAGACGAAACTGCATATGTTTGGATGTCCTTCAAATACGATTCTAAAAAAAGAGCATTGATTCAAGAAAAAGTGTATCTTTATGAGGATGATCAAATAGTCGAGGGGAGTGATTTTTTACAGAAACTTGCTACCTACGGAAAAGACGTTACTTGGCTTCGAAACCAAAGCAAGAAGGTCGCCGAACAATACATCCTTGGTACCTGGTTCAAGAATGGCAGCTCGCGCTATTCTTTGAAAAATCTGGGCGATATGAAAATCCAGTACAATGAATTGGTAGAAGAGAAGTAAGAGATTTTCTCGAATCCAATCCCACATCTTTTTTCAGATGTGGGATTTTTGCTTTTGATGCAGGGGGTGTGGGAAAATGATTTAGTAAAAAATCATGCACGTTAGTAGAATTCGTGGTATAATGGAATGTAAAAAATTTTTTTGAAAGAAAGTTAACCATGAATTTAAAAGATTACATTGCAAGCATTGAAAACTATCCACAAGAAGGTATTACCTTCCGTGATATCAGCCCTTTGATGGCAGATGGCAATGCTTATAGTTATGCGATTCGTGAAATCGTTCAATACGCAACCGATAAGAAAATCGACATGATTGTCGGCCCTGAAGCGCGTGGTTTCATCGTTGGATGTCCGGTCGCTTTCGAGCTCGGTGTTGGTTTTGCACCTGTTCGGAAACCTGGCAAATTGCCACGTGAAGTCATCTCAGCGGACTACGAAAAAGAATACGGTGTGGATACCTTGACCATGCATGCTGATGCTATCAAACCAGGTCAACGCGTCCTCATCGTCGATGACCTCTTGGCAACAGGTGGTACAGTTAAAGCAACCATCGAAATGATTGAAAAACTCGGTGGAGTGGTTGCAGGTTGTGCCTTCTTGATCGAACTCGATGATCTCAAAGGTCGCGAAGCTATCGGCGATTATGACTACAAAGTCTTGATGCATTACTAATATAGTTTAGAACTATATCTGGATAGAGAAAAACCATAATTGAAAACTATATGCTCCTGTCTTATAATAAGAGGTAACAACTTGTAAGATGGGAGCTTTTTATGCCAATTACCTTAGATAAGAAATTACCAGCAGTTGATATTCTTCGCTCAGAAAATATTTTTGTCATGGATGATATTCGGGCAACGCACCAAGATATTCGTCCGATGAATGTTCTGATTTTGAATCTCATGCCAACTAAGGTATCCACTTAGACTCAACTGTTACGCCTCTTGGCCAATACTCCCTTACAGATCAATGTGGATTTCCTCTATATGACCAGCCATGAGTCTAAGACGACAGCGGCAGAGCATATGGAAGTCTTCTACAAGTCCTTCGAGGATATTAAAGAGAACTATTATGATGGCTTAATCATTACGGGAGCTCCAGTTGAGAAATTAGCCTTTGAGGAAGTGGATTACTGGGAAGAATTAACAAAGGTCTTTGATTGGTCTAAACGCCATGTCTTTTCGACCTTGCATCTTTGTTGGGGTGCCCAAGCTGGTCTCTATTACCGCTACGGCATTGAAAAGGTAGCTCTGTGCGACAAGCTATCTGGGATTTATGAGCAAACCGTCCTGAATCCACAGAACCGTTTGATGCGTGGTTTTGACGATGCTTTTTTGGCCCCTCACTCACGTTATACGGATGTCCCCCTCAAAGAAGTGCTAGACAAGAGCAACTTGCAAGTCTTAGCTCAAGGCAGTGAAGTAGGACTATCTATCCTGGCCAGCCCAGACCTTCGAGAGGTCTATAGTTTTGGCCATTTGGAATATGACCGTGATACCTTGGCTAAGGAATACCAGCGGGATGTGAAAGCAGGCTTGAATCCAGATCTTCCCAAGAATTATTATGATCAGGATGACAGCAGTCGTGACCCTCGGATGCGCTGGAATTTAGCGGCAGCCAACTTCTTTAGTAATTGGATCAATTATGCAGTTTACCAAGAAACTCCTTATCGTTTGGAGGAGTTGGAAAAAGATATTTCATTTTATGGTTACCTATAAAGGGGTAGTATGACATATTCACAAGCATTTAAGTCGGGTAATTTGGTCATACCAAGTGCCTTACTTTTCCATTATCAACACTTATTTAAAGACGCAGAGGATTTTCTGGTTTGGCAGTTCTTTTATTTGCAAAATACGACCAACCAATCCAGCCTCACGCCGAATCAAATTGCAGATGCGATTGGCAAGTCTGTCACAGAAGTGAACCAGTCCATGTCTCGCCTGACCAACCAAGGTTTGCTCCAATATCGGACTATTGAGCTAGATGGAGAGATTGAAGT
>CADFQU010000131.1 GCA_902836505.1 Streptococcaceae bacterium | reverse complement strand
TGGCTCTTGTTCAATCTTTGGCGGTTTCCCTCTATCTCCCGTTAGAAACAGACCTGAGCCCTCTTCTAGTGGTCTCGATTAATGCCTTGATTATGATAGCAGGTACTTTTTTCTTAGTCTGGTTAGCTGATTTAAATACCGCACTAGGCTTGGGGAATTCTATTGTCATCATGATGGCGGGGATGCTTCTGTACTTACCAGAGGATGTCCTTGGGACCTTATCAAAGAGTGGGCTTCCAGCATACAGCCTTCTGTTTCTATTTCTCCTCTTGTTAGCATTTATGTTTATGGTCGTATGCATCGAGTATGCTCGCTATCGGATCCCTGTGAATAAACTGGGGATTCACAACAGTTTGAAAGCTCACACGTTTTTAGATGTCAAGCTCAATCCAGCTGGAGGCATGCCCTTTATGTATGCCATGACCTTGGTTTCTATCCCGCAATACATCTTTTTGCTGGTCCAAGCCATTAATCCCCATGCTTCATGGGCTGCCACTATTGCTAAGGAGTTGGTCATAGGAGAGCCAGCCTGGATATTTCTCTATGGTCTGATGATGGCCCTTCTGTCCTTTGCTTTTGCCTTTGTAACGGTCAATGGGGAAGAAATTGCAGACAAAATGATGAAAAACTCAGAGTATATTGATTTCGTTTATCCTGGAGAAGAGACGCGTAGGTACATCAATCGGATTGTCTTCCGTTTAACGGTCTTTGGGACGCTGTATTTAATCCTGTTTACCGTGTTGCCCTTCCTTCTTCTGCTTTGGGATAGAGGGCTCTTGCGTTTGGTCATGATTCCAGGAAGTTTTCTCATGTTTGTGGGGATGATTTCGACGATCCAGGAGGAAGTTCGAGCTCTTCGCGTGAACCAAGGCTATACAAGATTGTTTTAGGAGTTGCTATGTATTACTTTATACCAGCCTGGTATGGCAGCGAGCGTATTTGGCACAGTACGACGACGCCTTGGTATTGGTCGAAAGATATGATTGAATTTGATGAGACCATTCATCAAATTCGCGTTTTTCAGGAAGCGGGAGTGGAGCGAAGATTAGTGCTTCCACACTATTGCCCGCAATTGCGTTATGACCTCCATCGGCAAGATTTGTTAGAAACAGACTATCTGTCGATTTTTGATCACATTCAGGGGATTTCCCCTCGCCGAGAGATGATGCCGATCCAGGTCGAGGATTTAGAATGGCCTGCTCACACAAGCTTTGCTTATACTCCTTTTCAAATAGTGGCTTTCTGTCGCGGTCAAATCATCGCTAGTATCGATTTGGGAGTAGATGGGAATCTTCTTTCAGTTAATCGGCTAAAGGATAAAGAAACGGTTTATGTGCAGTATCTGGATGACCGAGGTTTTATTTCCAGTGTTATTTATTACAAAGAGGGAAGTCCGTATTTCCAAGACTATCTAACCCCCGAAGGAGACTGGGTCTTGAGAGAGTTGTTAACAGATGCTAGCCATATGGTTTTTGTCAATGAAGCTTTTCAGAAGAAGTTTAAACGAGAAACCTACCCAGACATGGGAGAAGTAGTTGCTGAAAAAATGAAAGCCAACCTAGGAGACCTAGTGCCGGATCAAGATCGTCTGGTGATTGCGGCCCATCCAGCTAACCTACCCTTTATCAAACAAGTGGAGCGGGGCATTTCAAAGGTTCTCTCTTTTTATGGGCAACGCCAGCCACTATCTCAAGAGGATTCCTTGCTTCCTATTTCTTTGAAAGAGGTTGACTTGGTGCTGGCTGATAGTGAAAAAACGAAACAAGACTTGCTTCGTCTTGCTCCAAGTATGGCTTCTAAGGTCCGTCGCCTGACGTCCTTTGATTCGCGGCTGAGATTGGGAAGCAGTCAAGAGAGGAAAGAGTCGAAAATCTTTTTCTACCTAGATGAAAAAAATCTCCCCTCTCAATCCGTTTTACAGAAAATGTTTGAAATCTTAGCGAAAAATCCCTTGTTTGAGGTCGTTTTCGCGATTTACAATGCTTCTGATGAAGCTGTAGCGACACTAGATCATCAGTTAGAAGACTTGGCTGGCGAGATGGGGATGGCTGCTAGAGGTGTTCAGGTTGATTCTCGTGAGCTGGGAGAAAACCACATCCTCGAAGATGCTTCTCTCTTTGAAAAGAAGCTAGATCGTTATAAGCTTCGAAATTTCTTCAATGAGAACGACATTATCAAAGAATTAGAACAGACTCGCTTGATAGTGGATTTAAGTGAGGAGCCCAATCTGTATACACAGATTGCAGGCATTTCGGCAGGGATCCCTCAGATCAATCGCACCCAAACAGAGTATGTAGACCATTTAAAGAATGGATATATCCTAGGGGAGCTGGAGGAAGAGCTAGAAAAAGCGATGGACTATTTCCTGAGGGACCTTAAACCATGGAATGAGTCGCTGATTTATTCCGTCGAAAAGATTCAAGAATATACAGGCCAGCGCTTGATTGCCAAATGGGAAGGATGGATGAAAAACTAGGATGGACAGGAAGTTGGAAACGGGCCATATTCTTCAAATTGGACCTACAAATTGGCAGGAAGAAGTGACAATTCCAGAAGGTCTTACCTGGCATTATTTTTCTACTCAAACACCTCTACAGATAGAAGACTACATGGCGGAGCAAGGCATCAAGCAGTTTAAGGCCTTGGTGCTGGATCATCCTGAAAGGCTATTGAACTTCAAAGAAGAACTGGGTCTATTTCAGCCCTACACTGTTTTCTATGATCAAACATATGATCAAGAGTCATTTACGGAAGAACTGAGTCGTTTGATGCAACTGGTTCAGGCTAAGGCTTGGGATTTTTCTGATAAGGCTCACTTTCTCTATCAACTCCATCGTTTCCTTTATGACGGTCAGTATGGAGATGCTTTTAGTGTCAGAGATTTACGAATTAGAGCAGACTTTGAAGGGATGCAAACGGTCAGAGGGAAACACTTTTTGGAATTAGACGGTTCATATGGAGAAGAATATACTCCCATCGCCCAATGGGTCAACACCTATTCTTATGATGGGACTATTCCTACGGATCTATGGTTAGAGTACGAGAAAACGGCAGGCTGTCAAATCCGTTTGCGGATCCAATTTTTCCAGAGTGGGACCTTGGGATCTTTAGTGAAGGAACTTGTCTATTCAGAAGTAGACTTGGAAAGGCCGGTTTTGATTGACGATCCTGATCGTTATTACCTATCCTTTTCACTAGAAGCGAAGGGCCAGGGGCGACTCATGATCGGTGCTTTGCACAAGCGCTTCTCCCATGGCCCTTTTGGAGAAATTGCTCTTGGTTCACAGACCCTCAGAGACAGCAAGCGTCAGGAAATTTTTGCTTATTTCCATCCAGGAGACCTGAAGCCACCTCTGAATATTTATTTTTCTGGCTATCGTCCTGCAGAGGGCTTTGAAGGCTTTGTCATGATGAAAAATATGGGAGCTCCCTTCATTCTCTTTTCCGATCCACGTCTAGAGGGGGGATGCTTCTATCTAGGATCTCCAGAGTTGGAAAAGAAGATTCAGGATTTTATCGATCACCATCTTCAATCCTTAGGATTTGGTCCAAAAGAATTGAACTTTTCAGGTCTATCAATGGGCACTTATGGAGCCCTCTACTATGGAGCCTCTTACTCACCTCATGCGATTTTGGTTGGGAAACCGATTGTCAACCTTGGGGATGTAGCGGCCAATCTGAAGTTTAAGCGGCCGGATGAATTTGGAACCTCGCTTGATATGATGCAATTGCTCCTTGGTCGAGTGTCGAGTGAAGGGATAGAGGCCTTGAACAAGCGTTTTTGGGATCGATTTCATCAGGCAGAGTTAAAGGATACCCTCTTAGCCTTGGCTTATATGAAAGACGATGATTACGACCAGAAGGCTTATTCGGATATTTTAGAAGCTCTTTATCACCAACCAGTTAGGATCATTAGTTCGAGTCGGCCGGGGCGCCACAATGATGCAACGGAATCCATCATCGAGTGGTTCTTGACTCAATACAAAGAAATCATGGAAAGAGATTTTGGAAGAAGTGGATGATTAGGATGAGAAAGCAAAAAGATCGTCCCCTTTATTGGGGGCCGATCTCTTCAGTTGATTATTTATGGGGGTCTGTGATAGAAAGACTAGCAGAAGATCAGATTCGGTTTATGAATCCTTTGATGCC
>CADFQU010000130.1 GCA_902836505.1 Streptococcaceae bacterium | reverse complement strand
TTCTAATTCTCAAACATCGCTCTGTACGCCTTCTTGGTCACAAAAAAATCATCCTCCCCAAAGCTATCCAGCATAGCGATATGCAATGGAGCCCGCATCAGTTCTTCCTGATCGTGCTGGCCATGAATATCTACCAAGTGCTGACCAACCGCCTTGAGGACGGAGAGGTTAACCATTTGCCCATTGATGCGACTGATACTCCGACCATTCTGGAAAATTTCTCTGCGAATAATCAACTCCTCTGCCCATTCTAAGCCCTGCTCCTCAAAGAGCTGCTGAAGGGCACGGTTTTCATCAATCGCAAAGAGACCTTCAATCTCAGCCTTAGGAGCACCGTGGCGGATGACATCAGTCGTCGCCCGGCTCCCTAGCATCATATTCATAGCATCGATAATGATGGATTTTCCTGCTCCAGTTTCACCGGTTAAAACCGTCATTCCCGTCTCAAAATTCAAAGCGATTTCTTCAATGATGGCAAAGTTTTTAATTGAAATTTCTAATAGCATCTCTCTCCTACCATTCCATCAATCGTTGTTCGATAAACTGAGCCTTTTCTTCCGAGCGGGCCACAATGAAAATACTATTGTCGTCTGAAATCATGCTAAAGATGATGTCATCAAAATCTTCTTGTAGATGCCGCTTGACTAGATAGGCTGTCCCTGGGACAAGTTTGAGGGTCAAAAAACTCCCCATGCGTTCAAAGGATTGAAGATTATTTTCTGCTAATTTTCCACTATGTTGGACGCGTGGCAATTCATAGACATAGGCTGAACCTTTTAATGGCGTTTTAATAATGCCTAGCTCTTTAATATCACGGGAAACAGTCGCTTGTGTCGCAGAAATCCCTGCTTCTTTCAAATGCTCAACAATTGCATCCTGAGTACCGACCTTATTTTCACGAATAAAGCGGCGTATTTTTTCTAATCGGTTTTGTTTACTATTCATGTTTAAAATCAGTGTGGGCTTTGTCGACGACTGCTGCAAACTCTTGCTGATCGAGACAATTTTGCCCGGTATTTTTTTCTAAATAAAGTAAAAATTCAATGTTGCCATGGCCCCCTTGAATCGGCGAATAATCCACTCCCAAGACAGAGAAGCCATGTTCTAACGCAAAGCCTTGAACCTGTTCCAAGACGGACAGATGGACCTTGGCATCCTTGATAATCCCATTTTTCCCAATCTGCTCCCGACCAGCTTCGAACTGGGGTTTGACAAGAGCGACCACCTGGCCTCCTTCTTGTAAAATCCCATGGAGGGCAGGCAAGATAAGATTGAGGGAAATAAAACTAACATCAATGCTAGCAAAACTTGGTCTTTGCTCAAAATCCTCGGATGTCGCATAGCGGAAGTTGAACTGCTCCATCGAGATGACACGGGGATCCTGACGGAGTTTCCAAGCCAACTGATTGGTCCCTACATCCACTGCATAGACCAAGGCAGCCCCATTTTGGAGCATGACATCCGTAAAGCCTCCTGTAGAAGCCCCAATATCCAGTGTGACCTTATCCTGCAGGTCAATCTCAAAAAGATCCAAAGCCTTTTCTAACTTGAGACCACCACGACTGACATATTTAAGTTTTTCACCCTTGAGTTTTAGTTCAGTCGCTTCATCAATTTTTTCACCTGGTTTATCGAAGCGCTCGCCATTATGGACCGCAATAACCAAACCGGCCATCACACCGCGTTTGGCCTGCTCCCGGGTTTCAAATAGTCCCTGCTTGTAGGCCAGTACATCAACTCTTTCCTTGACCATGAATTCTCAGTCTTTCTATTATGTTCTTGATTCCATTCCCTTCAAAGGAAACTTGATTAGAGATGCGATCGAGCAAGTCCTCACAGGCATCCAACTCCCGATCCAAATAAGCCTGCGCTCCATTTAGACCAAGTAGTGCTGGATAGGTTGATTTTTCAGCCTGCAGGTCCTTCTGAGGGGTTTTTCCTAAAGAGGCAAAATCGGCTGTCACATCCAGAATATCATCCCGAATCTGGAAGGCTAAGCCTAAATGGAGGCCAATTTCCTCTAAGAGAGTCGCAACAGCTGGCTCAAGCTCTAAGAGGATCCCCGCAGCTTGGAAAGGATATGCTAGCAGTCGTCCCGTCTTATTGGCATGGATGACTTGCAACTGGTCCAAGGTCAGGCTTGCTCCTTCCCCTTCCATATCCAAGACTTGGCCTGCCACCATTCCAGCTGTCCCTGAAGCATCCGATAACAAGGCAATCAGTTGCACCCGGATAGAAGCTGGAAGGTCTGTTTCAGCGACACAGCCAAAGGCATCCAAGAAGAGGGAGTCTCCTGCTAAGATGGCTAGGTCTTCACCGTATTTTTTGTGGTTGGTCAATTGACCACGGCGATAATCATCATTATCCATCGCTGGTAGATCATCATGGATCAAGCTTCCCGTATGGATCATTTCAAGAGCGGTTGCCACCTGAAAATGAGCCTCAAGGATTGGAGCATGAAAGGCCTCTAGTAATTCCAATAAGAGCAAAGGCCGAATCCGTTTGCCCCCTGCATGGACTGAATAAAGGATGGATTCTACCAAGCGGGGAGCGATTTGTTTGGTCTCGTAGAAACCTTCAATCGCTTTTTCAACCCCTTGCAGTTTTTCTTCTAGGATCATACCAGTTCCGTTTCTGAGCCATCTGCTTGCATAACCTTGACCAAGGTCTTTTCAGCCTGATCCAGCGTTTCTTGCAAGTCTTTTGATAGCTTCATTCCTTTCTGAAACTCTGAGATAGCTTCTTCAAGAGGCACTTGCCCACTTTCCAATTTTTGGACAATAGCTTCCAAATCAGCTAAATTTTCTTCAAATTTCTTTTCTTTCGACATGCTTTACCTCTACTTCTACTTGCCCATCTCGCATGACTAGCGTCAAGGCATCCTTTTCTTTGATTGTATCCACACTATCCAAAACCTGATCTCCTGCTTGGACCAAGGCGTAACCTCTAGCCACGATGCGACTGGTATCCAACATCAAGAGAGCTTCTGATAGGCGCTTGGCATCTGCTGCTTTTGACTGGTAGAGCTCCTTGATTTTCAAGGTCATCAGTCGCTCCATTTGGAGAATCTGGTCTCGATAGCGCTCCAGCTGATGCTGTGGCGCTTGAGAAGCCAATCGATGGCGGAGTTCTTGTAACTGACGGCTATTTCTGGTAATTGACTCTGACACGGCCTGTTTCAGTCGCAATTGAATCTGATCTAATTTTTGCAGATAAGAATCATACAGCCGCTCTGGTTGACGGAAGATAACCGATTGGCTCAGTTTTTGCAGTCGCTCCCTGTTATATACTAGGCGGTTGCGCATAGCGGTTGCCATCCGTCCTTCCTGCTTCTGCAAATGATTGAGCAGGTCCAACTTGGTTACAGGTGTCGCTAGCTCAGCCGCTGCTGTAGGTGTCGCTGCCCGTCGATCTGCTACAAAGTCTGCCAGAGTGGTGTCTGTCTCATGTCCCACACTGGAAATGATGGGGATTCTGGACTCAAAAATAGCCCTCACAACTGGCTCTTCATTAAAGGCCCATAGGTCCTCGATGGACCCACCACCACGACCGATGATCAAGACATCTAGGTCCGTCCGAGCATCGGCCTTCTGGATATTGGCGACAATTTCTTGAGCCGCCCCCTCTCCTTGTACCTTGGTTGGAAAAAGGAGAATCTCCACGCCAGGAAAACGCCGAGTGACAGTCGTAATAATATCGCGAATAACAGCCCCACTCTGACTAGTAATGACTCCGATTTTATGGGGAAACTGGGGAATGGCCTGTTTGAACTTCTCTTGAAAGAGCCCTTCTTCCTGGAGTTTCTTTTTCAACTGCTCGAACTGAATGGCTAAAGCACCAACGCCATCTGGCTCCGCCTTTTCGATGACAATGGAGTAATTCCCACTTGGCTCATAGAGTTGGATCCGACCAATGACATTGATCTTCATGCCTTCTTCTAGCTCAAAGCCAAAACTCTTATAGATTCCTGCCCAGACAGTTGCCTGAATCACAGCCTTTTCATCCTTTAGAGAGAAATACTGGTGATTGGGACGCTTCCGGAAATTCGAGACCTGACCCGTCAAATAGACCCGCTCCAGATAGGGGTCCTTATCAAACATGGCGGATCAGATTTTTGGTGATGTAGGTGATCGGCATCGGCACATCGATCACG
>CADFQU010000129.1 GCA_902836505.1 Streptococcaceae bacterium | reverse complement strand
AAATTTTTTTGATAGATATCACTATATAAAAAACGCTTTTTGTGGTAAAATAATACAGATTAAAGAAGGAGTGACAAAATGGTAGAACCTAAGTATAAACGAATCTTAATTAAGTTATCAGGTGAAGCGTTAGCTGGTGAGCGTGGTGTCGGAATTGATATCAAGACGGTTCAAAAGATGGCACTAGAAATCAAAGAAGTTCACGATCTTGGGGTTGAGATTGCTCTCGTCATTGGTGGAGGAAATCTCTGGCGTGGAGAACCTGCTGCAGAGGCAGGAATGGATCGTGTGCAAGCAGATTATACTGGAATGCTTGGAACAGTTATGAATGCCTTGGTAATGGCGGATTCTCTTCAACAAGTTGGAGTAGATACTCGGGTCCAAACAGCGATTGCTATGCAACAAGTCGCTGAGCCTTATATCCGTGGCCGTGCCCTTCGTCACTTGGAAAAAGAGCGGATTGTTATCTTTGGTGCAGGTATTGGTTCTCCATACTTCTCAACGGATACAACGGCTGCTCTTCGTGCTGCTGAGATTGAAGCAGAAGCGATCTTGATGGCCAAGAATGGGGTAGACGGTGTTTACAATGCAGATCCTAAGAAAGATAAGACAGCTGTGAAGTTTGAAGAGATGAATAACCGTGATGTGATTAATAAAGGTCTTCGTATTATGGATTCGAAAGCATCAACCATTTCAATGGACAACGATATTGACTTAGTCGTTTTCAACATGAATGAGCCTGGCAATATTAAACGTGTTGTCTTTGGAGAAAATATCGGTACCACCGTGTCAAATAGTCTAGAAAAATAAGGAAGTTAGAGGAATAAAATGGCAAATCCAATCGTAGAAAAAGCAAAAGAAAGAATGACTCAGTCTCACCAAAGTTTGGGACGTGAATTTGGAAGTATCCGTGCAGGCCGTGCAAATGCAAGTCTTTTGGATCGTATTTATGTTCAATATTATGGAGTTGATACTCCATTGAATCAAATCGCATCGATCACCATTCCAGAAGCTCGTGTGATGTTGATCACACCTTTTGACAAGTCGTCATTGAAAGATATCGAGCACGCTTTGAATGCTTCTGATCTTGGCATTACTCCAGCCAACGATGGTTCAGTTATCCGCTTGGTCATCCCAGCTTTGACAGAAGAAACTCGTCGTGACTTGGCCAAAGAAGTGAAAAAAGTCGGTGAAAATGCTAAAGTAGCCATCCGTAACATTCGTCGTGATGCGATGGATGAAGCCAAGAAGCAAGAAAAAGCAAAAGAAATCACTGAAGATGAATTGAAGGGTCTTGAAAAAGAAATCCAAAAAGTAACCGATGATGCTGTGAAACATGTTGATGAAATGACAGCACACAAAGAAAAAGAATTGCTTGAAGTTTAATCATTTCCAGCAGTTTACAGAGGAAATGAACTCAGTTGGCACTGCTGGCTGAGTTTTATTTCCATTAAGAGGCTATTGATGAGCTTTAGCCAGAAAGAAGGAAAAAATGAATACCAACCTCGCACATGATATCGTGGGCCTTGTAACGAATGAAAATGATCGCTTTTACTTTGTCCAGAAGGATGGGCAAACCTATGCCTTGGACAAGTCTGAAGGAGAGCATGCTCTTGGAGAGTCCGTCAAGGGCTTTGCCTATACGGATATGAAGCAACGTTTGCGCCTGACCACACTTGAAGTCACAGCTCGTCAGGACCAATTTGGCTGGGGGACAGTGACAGAAGTTCGCAAGGACCTGGGTGTGTTTGTCGATACGGGCCTACCAGACAAGGAGATTGTCGTCTCTCTAGATATTTTGCCAGAAATCAAGGATTTGTGGCCGAAAAAAGGCGATAAACTTTTTGTTCGCCTGGAAGTCGATAAAAAAGACCGGATCTGGGGTGTCTTGGCTTACCAAGAAGACTTCCAACGGATTGCTCGTCCAGCCTACAATAATATGCAGAACCAAAACTGGCCGGCCATCGTCTATCGCCTAAAGCTTTCAGGGACCTTTGTTTACCTGCCTGAGAACAATATGCTGGGCTTCATCCATCCAAGTGAGCGCTATGCAGAACCCCGTTTGGGTCAAGTTCTAGATGCTCGGGTTATTGGTTTCCGAGAGGTGGATCGTACCTTGAACTTGTCACTGAAGCCACGCTCGTTTGAAATGCTGGAAAACGATGCACAGATGATTTTGGCCTACTTGGAAGGCAATGGAGGATTTATGACCTTGAATGACAAGTCCTCTCCAGAAGAGATTAAGGCAACCTTTGGGATTTCCAAAGGCCAGTTCAAAAAAGCTTTGGGTGGCTTGATGAAGGCGAAAAAAATCAAGCAAGACCAGTTTGGAACGGAACTAATCTAAGAGGAGGCCTATGCGAAAATCATTTTACACTTGGCTGATGACAGAGCGCAATCCCAAAAGCAATGCTCCGAAAGCCTTGCTGGCTGATCTAGCTTTTCATGAGTCTGCCTTTCCAAAACATACAGATGATTTTGATGAGGTCAGCCGCTTTCTGGAAGAGCATGCCAGTTTCTCCTTTAATCTAGGAGATTTTGATGCAATCTGGGAAGAATACCTCAGTCATTAGTAACAGAAGATAGTGGTGAGCCGGGGATGGTCAATTCTCGGTCACTTTGTTATAATAGAGAAAACATACAGAAATAGAGAGGTTCTTTATTTGAAAGAACATTCAATTGATATTCAATTAAGTCATCCAGATGATCTCTTCCATCTGTTTGGATCCAATGAGCGTCATTTGCGTTTGATGGAGCAAGAATTGGATGTGATCATCCATGCTCGAACAGAAATTGTCCAGGTCATTGGGCAAGAAGAAGATTGTGAGAAAGCTAGACAAGTTATTGAGGCTTTGCTGATCTTGGTGAATCGTGGTATGACCATCGGGACGCCCGATGTCGTAACAGCTATTCAAATGGTCCGTAATGATGAGTTGGATAAGTTCGTCGCCTTGTATGAAGAAGAAATCATCAAGGATAGCTACGGCAAGCCCATTCGGGTCAAAACATTGGGGCAAAAGATTTATGTCGATAGTGTCAAGCACCATGATGTGACCTTTGGGATTGGACCAGCGGGAACTGGGAAAACCTTCCTAGCAGTGACCTTGGCCGTGACCGCCCTCAAGCGTGGTCAGGTTAAGCGGATCATTTTGACGCGTCCAGCTGTAGAAGCAGGAGAGAGCCTTGGTTTCCTACCAGGGGATCTCAAGGAAAAAGTGGACCCTTATCTACGACCGGTCTACGATGCTCTTTACCAGATTTTAGGGAAAGACCAAACCACTCGGATGATGGAGCGGGAGATTATCGAGATTGCGCCTTTGGCTTATATGCGGGGGCGGACCTTGGACGATGCCTTTGTCATCCTCGATGAAGCGCAAAATACGACCATCATGCAGATGAAGATGTTTTTGACCCGTCTGGGGTTTAACTCCAAGATGATTGTCAATGGAGATACTAGCCAGATTGACCTTCCGCGAAATGTCAAATCCGGCTTGATTGATGCTCAGGAGAAATTGAAGAACATTTCTCAGATTGACTTTGTGCATTTCTCTGCCAAGGATGTCGTTCGCCATCCGGTAGTTGCTGAAATTATCCGGGCCTACGAGCCCATCCCAAATCCAGTCCTCACAGAAAAACTGGATGTGGAAGAAGAAGCAGAATAAAAGAGAGTGGGACAGAAATCGGTAATTCGTTAGAATTCGATTTCGTTGTCCCACCTCCGCACAGTTGAGTAGGGCTGTAAAAGCTGATGAAATCAGCGTAGTAGAGCCCACTCAACCACTGCGTCTTGCTCGACAATCCAAAGACAATTAAGAGGCTAGGACTTTTGTCCCAGCCTCTTTATATGTTAGAAATTAAACCAATTCGTCGATTGGTGTGAAGTCGCGTTCTAAACCTTCTGCAACAGGTTGGCTAGTGATGTGACCTTGATAAGTAGTAACCCCTTGGCGTAAGCCTTCGTCAAGGGCGATGGCCTTATGGAAACCGTTGTCAGCCAAAGCTTCGACATAAGGAAGGGTCACGTTGGTGAGGGCAATGGTAGAAGTGCGAGCGACAGCCCCTGGGATATTAGCAACGGCATAGTGGAGCACACCATGTTTTTCGTAAACAGGCTCCGTATGCGTTGTCACACGGTCTGCTGTTTCGATAACACCACC
>CADFQU010000128.1 GCA_902836505.1 Streptococcaceae bacterium | reverse complement strand
GGTTCACTATCATTTTTAAAGCTAACAACAGTTGTAATATCCCCATTGGCTTCAATAGTCATTTTGATGCTATCCGCCTGAGGGCTAGATCCTACCCAAGTGCCGACAAGTGCTGCAGGAACAACTGCTTGATCAGTTGAAGCGGTATCTCCCGCCTTACTTGCTTCAGATGAAGCGGGTGTACTACTTGCCTGATTTGAAGAATCGACCCCTTCTTTTGTCTGAGAAGAAGAAACTGTAGTTTTCTTGTTCAAACTAGCTTTTGGTTTTTTCTCAACTTTTGAGCTAGAAGCTTTTTCGGATGAAGAAGTAGTTTTTGCTTTTGTGCCACATCCTCCCAAAGCAAGTCCAAGTGATGCAGCCACAAGAGAGGCTGCAGTCCAACGAATCAAAGATCGTTTCATAATATCACCTCTTATCTTTCTGACTTAGATTATACTCCTATTGTTACAGATATCAAGCGTTTATTGTAATAAATGTAATATTTTTGTAACATTGTTTTATATATAAAAATAATTCATAGGATAATCTGGTGAGGATGCATCACAGATAAGCTTGGATCTTTCTCAATACTTCTTCCAGTTTGTCCTGTTCAATGCGGGCAAAGGCATAGGGACAAGTTTGGATATAGGCTGGTTCAAAGAAGCGAAGGGGAAGTCCACTGTGTTTTAGACGTGCAATCGAAGAAACTTGTCTCAAATCTAGCAAGACTCCTCCAATGACAGGCCAAGCGGGAATGGGGAGAGAATGTTGATAGAGAAGAGAAGTAGCCTGCTCTGTTTGGATGGATTGCTGTTGGTGAAGGAGTACTTTATTTTTGGCAAACATGCCATTGTCAATGTAGAGGCTCAAGGCCTTCTGCATGACTAAGTTACTTTCGTAGTCAAGTGTACCCTTGAGTTTTAAGACAGGGGAAAGAAGCGCTTGGGGGAGGACCATAGAAGTGATGCGAAGGGCAGAAAAGAGGCTGGTAGAAAAAGACTTGATATAGATGACCCGATCGGATGCATCCAGGTAATGAAAGCTAGGAGAAAAATGTGGATCATAATCCCCCAAGTAATCGTCTTCGACAATATAGACATCATACAGCTGTGCTAAGGCTAATATCTGTTCCTTCTCTTGCTTGCTATAACTATGTCCCAGCGGGTAATGGTGGCGAGGAATGGTATAGAAAAATTTGATCTTGCCGGTTTTAAAGATCGTTTCCAATTGATCAAAGTCAATTCCTTTGGGCGAACGACTAATACTTTGGTAAGGCAAGTCCTGATCTTTGATGAGCTTATTGATACGATAGTAGGTTGGTTGCTCTACTAGGATTTCTTCTTTTTGGTTCGGGAAGGCGACCTGACTTAAAAGGTAGAGGGCTTGCTGGGTTCCTGAGGTGATAACGATTTGTTGCTCCTGGGTATAAATGACATCTTCTCGAAGGAGAGAAGCAATAGATTGACGGAGATCGACTAGACCTTCCTGCTTTTCATAGTAGTTGAAGAGGTAATTATCACGACCGACAAGGGTTTCGTTGATACAAGTCCGAAAGTCTTCAAAAGCCTGGAAGCGATCTTCCTTGAGGCGTAGAGGTAGGTCGGTGTGTTTTCCAGTCTCTTCCTCCAGGACATAATAGCCGCTTTGGGGCTTGGCATAGATATAGTTCTTGTAGCTGAGCTCGAGCAGGGCACGTTGGACAGTATCCTTACTGCAGGCATACTGACTGGCCAGTTGGCGAACAGAAGGCAGACGGTCTCCGGTTTTTAGGATTCCTTGGTCAATCTGGTTTTTCAATGTTGTAAAAATCTTTTGGTATTTGGTCGTCATAATTGTCCCCGTACAATTTTTCTTTATTGTAGTCAATTGGGTGTAAAAAAGCAACTAAAAAGTGACTCCCTATAAGAGAGTCACTGTCTTACATGACATACACAATCGCGATGTATTGGAGAGCAGAAGCAGCTAGGATGAAGAGATGCCAAATCATGTGGAAATATGGTTTCTTTTTGGCGTAAAATCCAGCTCCAACTGTGTAACATAGGCCACCCATCAACATCAAGCCCCAGAAGGTTGGACTTGTCTGGCTGATGATCTGAGGGATGATAAAAATAACCAACCATCCCATAATCAAATAGAGGGCTAGGCTGAATTTTTCATTCACCTTCTTAGCAAAAATCTTGTAGAGTATCCCAAAAATAGTCGTCCCCCATTGAATCAGTATAATGGCATATCCGAACCAGTTGTTCATGAGAGAAAGGACGACGGGTGTGTAGCTACCCGCAATGGCAATATAAATCATGGAATGATCGATGATTCGAAGGACATACTTCTGAGGTGAGTCGTAGGCCATAGCATGGTAGATGGTCGATGAGAGAAACATGAGAAAGAGACTGATGACAAAAATAGAAGTCCCGATAGCTGATAGAGTCCCATGTGTTTCATAACTATAAATAGCAGAAGTTGGTAAGAGAAAGAGCATCAAAACGGCACCGACTGCATGGGTGAGACTATTTGCGACTTCCTCTCCAAAGGATAATCGTTTACTTAATTTACTAGCATAATTCACTTTTATTTTTCCTCCTCAGAATGAACATGGATATAGGATAGGGTTTCTTGGTAGAGTAGCACGGTACGACAGGCAGATTCGATAATAGGCGCCAAAGGCTTTTTTTCCTCATGTAGGAAGTCTACAAAACTATTATAGAGGTCTGCGGAATCAGCTTGACTCTGCAAGAGGTTCAAAGTTGCTGCAATCTCTTGAATGGAAAAGACCGTTTTTAAGGTCGTAATAGCAATGAGACGGGCAACCTGCTGTCGCTTGTATTTCTTCTTATCTGGTTTTGGCAGATAGCCGTGTTTAACGTAATTATTGACCATGGAGGCTGTCAAGCCCTTGTCTGTTTTTGAGATAAAAGGCGCACAAACCTTATTGACATAAAGGAGGACTTGGTCCAAATAAAGGTCAATATCAGGTATTTCTTCCCACTTGGGATAACTGAAGTTGATTAAAATAGTTGTTACCTCTTTGATATCTAGTTTTAGTAACTAGATGATAACATGTTGATAATTTTATGTCAAGGGGAAATGAAATATGGTAAAATAATTCTATGAAACTATTAATTCCAACTGCAAAAGAAATGAATCTTGATACCCTAGAAAAAACGGGGAATCCTGTATCAAATGAGACACAAGAAGTCATCGATGCCTTAGCTTCATTATCTCTAGAAGAGTTAGCCTCACTTTATAAGATTTCTATAGAGCGAGCAAGTGAGGAGGAACAGCGGATCCAAGCACTCAAGTCTGGTACAGCTAAGACATACCCTACTTTGAGGCTCTTTGACGGCCTCATGTATCGGAATATTCGCCGAACAGACTGGACAAAGGAAGAAGAAGCTTACGTGCAAGAGCACCTTTTGATTACCTCAGCTCTTTATGGAGTGATTCCGGCCCTTGCTCCGATTGCTCCCCATCGTTTGGACTTTCTAATGAAGCTCAAGGTCCAGGGGAAATCCTTAAAGACTTTTTGGAAGGCTAGATATGATCAAGCCCTTCAAGATGAAGACCTCGTTATTTCTTTACTTTCAAGTGAGTTTGAAACAGTCTTTTCTAAGGAGATCCAAGATCGGATGGTGACCTTTAAATTCCTAGAAGAGAAAAATGGTCAGTTGAAGGTACATTCGACCATTTCGAAGAAAGCGCGTGGGGCTTTTGTGACAGCTTTACTAGAGAAGCAGATTACAAAGGTCGAATAGATGAAGCAGCTAACCTTTAGTGGCTTTGCATACCAGTCTGAGTTATCAACTGAAAAACAATTAGCCTTTGTGAAATATGAGTAAATAAAATGTACTAGTCAACAGCGACTAGTACATTTTGTTTTTGAGAATCAAAAAACGTGTTCATAGCTATCAACTGTAGTTAGTTGGCCATGAACACGACTAATTGAATGGTTAGAATTTAGTGGGAGCCCTTTAATTTTTTCAGAAGAGTTTGCAGTTGTTTTTGCTCTTCTTCGGTGAAGACACTCATAACTTTTTGAACATTTTGTATATGATCAGGAAGAACTTCGATAATTTTTTTACGGCCCTTTTCTGTTAAAGAAACGATACAAGCACGACGGTCATCTGGATCTGTTTCGCGTTTGATCCATCCATCACGCACCATATTTCGAATCACGACGGTCATATTTCCAGAGGTCGCTAAAATGCTGTCAATCAGGTTCTGGATACGGAGATCCCCGGTCCCTTCGGGCTGTCCTTAACTTCTAAGATA
>CADFQU010000127.1 GCA_902836505.1 Streptococcaceae bacterium | reverse complement strand
GCTTTTTACATGCGGTCCCCTCCTATTCCATATCTTTAATTAAGAAATAACCAGCACCGGATAGAGCTGGTTAGTAAAACTAGTCGCCCCGACAGACCGGCTGAGGGCCAAAGGTTTGGGAAACCGGCATGATTTCAATCCGGTTAACATTGACATGCTTGGGCTGTTGAATGAGCCAAGCTACGGTATTAGCTATATCTTTAGGCTGAATGGCATGGGCATCTCGATAGAGAGCTTCTACTCGTTTTTCATCTCCTTTAAAGCGAACTGCTGAGAATTCAGTACCTTCACAGAGACCTGGTTCAATATTGGTCACCCGTATCTGCTTTCCAGCTAGATCAGCGCGCAGATTTAATGAGAACTGTTTGACGAAGGCCTTGGAGGCTCCATAAACATTGGCCCCTGGATAAGGTACCGTCCCGGCAGTCGACCCCATATTGATAACATAGCCATCATTTCTTTCCACCATCTGGGGGAGGATTTGCCGGGTCAAATAGGCCAGACCGATCATATTGGTCTGGATCATTGACAACCAATCTGCGATCTCTGCTTCATGAGCTGGAGCCAGTCCTAGGGCCAAGCCAGCATTGTTGACCAGGACATCAATCTGCTCCCAATCTGCTGGTAAACTAGCAAGGGCATGATCTACCTGAGTGAGATCTGTTACATCCATTTGAAGAGGATAAAAGGCTTCTCCCAGCTCTTCGTGAAGGGCCTGTAATTTTTCAATGCGTCTAGCCGCACCAATCACTCGATGACCATCGGCAACTAAGCGCTGACAAATAGCTTGACCAAAGCCAGCTGAAGCTCCTGTTACTAAAATTGTTTCTGCCATTTTCTTACCTCAAAGGATTATAGAAGCGACCTTGGTTTACCCAAATCAAGACCAAACTCAGGACTACCATCAGAGCGGACCCTAGAATAATCAGACGATCACGAGTCGTCATCTCCTGATAGGTGTACCAGGTCCGTTTTTTATTTTTCCCAAAGCGACGCAGTTCCATGGCTGTAGAAATCGTTTCAATCCGCTCCAAAGAACTAAAAATCAAGGGAGAAATCATCTGAAGATTTCCCTTCACCCGCTGGACAAAGTTGGCCTTTTTGGACAATTCCAACCCTCTTGCTTCTTGGGAGAGCTTGATAATCTGGTATTCCTCCTGCACATCTGGAATATAGCGCAGGGTCAAGCTCACTGAATAAGCAATCTTGTAGGACACCCCAATCTGATTAAGACTAGAAGCAAATTGACTAGGATGGGTGGTCATTAGGAAAATAAGAGCCAGAGGAATGGTACACACATACTTCAAAGCTAGGTTGAAAAGATAAAACAACTCTTGAGCTGTGATGCTATATGCCCCTAAACCATCTAGAAGAACTGTTTTTGCTCCATAGATCTCTACCCCATATTGAGGGGCAAAAAGATAGACCATCAAGACATTGAGAAGAGCAAAGACCAGGGCAAAACTAAGAATAAAAGAAATGTCTTTCAAACGAATGCCTGAGGTCGCAAATAAGGCGAGGGCACCTAGACCAATGACCAATAACAGGCGGGTATCGTAACTCAACATGGCAGCTAATGATACCAACAATAAAAATAGGAGTTTGCTGGCACCTGAGAGGCGATGCAGAAAGCTGGTTCCGGCATGGTAGCCGACTAAGCGATTATTCATGACCTACCCCCTTCTGATTCATATAAAACTGGGTCAAGGCAAGAGGATCGACACCAAGTCGATTTGCCAAGGCGAAAATAGACGTTTCTTTCAAATTAGCCCGTCTCAAAATTTCTGGTTGGGTCAAGAGCTCCGCCGGTGTCAAATCTGCCAAAATTTGCCCATCCGTCACCACGATTGCTCGATCAGAATAATCTAGCATCAGTTGCATATCATGGGTAATCATGATAATGGTATGTCCCTTTTGATGGAGTTCATCAAGGAAATCCATAATTTCTGTATAGTTTCGTTGATCCTGACCAGCCGTTGGCTCATCCAAAACCAAAACCTCAGGCCCCAGTACTAAAATCGAAGCAATGGTTACCCGCTTTTTCTGACCATAAGACAAGGCAGAAAAAGGCCACTTACGAAACTCATGGAGACCACAGGTTTTCAAGGCTTGATGGACACGACTTTCAATCTGGTCCTCTGGGACATTTCTCAAGTGAAGACCGAGGGCCACCTCATCAAAAACCATGGTCGATGAAATCATCTGATTGGGATTTTGCAAGACATAACCTACTCGCTCTGCTCGCTCCTTGACACTATCCCCCTTGATATCTTCACCTTTTGAGAAATAGGTTCCTTCCGTCTGGATGAAGCCACAAATCGCCTTAGCAAGGGTAGATTTTCCAGCCCCATTTTTACCAACAATCGCTAGCCGTTGGCCTTTTGGAATGGTTAAGGAAAGATCTTTTAGAATAGGCTGGCTTTCTCGATAGGCAAAGTTCAAATGACCAAGCTCTAAGATGGTCTCTGCCTCTGCTCCTTTTTCAAAATTTGGAGTTGGAATATCCACTGATACGTTCTCAAGTGGTAGTTTTCCTACATTGTCCAAATCAGGCAAGTTGCTGATATCCTGCCCTAACTGGCGAAGGGTTGTTAAATAGAGGGGTTCCCGAATCCCATTTTCAGCTAGTAAAGTAGTTCTCAACAACTCATCTGGTCGCCCATTAAAGAGGACCTGACCTTGATTGATTAAGATGACCCGATCGATAGGACGGTAGAGGACATCCTCCAAACGGTGTTCGATGATAATGGTTGTCGTCCCCTGCTCTTCATGAATCTGATCGATCAGATCAATGATATCCTGACCCGACTTGGGATCTAAATTAGCCAGTGGCTCATCAAAGAGCAGAATAGGACTCTCGTCAATCAGGACGCCTGCCAAGCTGACACGCTGTTTTTGCCCACCAGATAAATCTTGAGGCCGATGGTCCAAAAGTTTGCTCAAATCCAAGCGCTCGGCCCAGGTATGAACCCGAGATTTCATGCTTTCCAGCTCCACCATATCGTTTTCAAGAGCAAAAGCCAAGTCTTCGGCTACACTAAGACCGATAAACTGGCCATCCGTATCCTGTAAAACCGTACTAACCAAGTGAGATTTTTCATAAATACTATGATCAAAGGCTTCTGTCCCCTGAATGAGAAATTGCCCACTACTGGTTCCCTTATAAATATTGGGAATAATCCCGTTTAGACACTGACCAATGGTTGACTTACCAGAACCAGATGGTCCCACAATCAGGACTTTTTCCCCCTCGTAGATGGTCAGGTTAATTCCCTTTAAGGTCGGCTCAGACTGAGCCTTATACTGGAAGGAAAAATCCTTCAATTCGATGATTGCTTCTTTCATTTAGTTTGCCTTTTCCCATAAGAGCGCAAATTGCATTGCCAACTCTGCGATTCGATCCTTACTATCTAAGTCCTCATGACTGGATAAGGTTCGGATATCCCATTTTTCTTCCGAGAGGTGATCCGCCGCATAGAAGAAATGGCAGAGAGCAAAATCTCGAAAAGTTGCTAAGGCCGCCACTGCCGAACATTCCATATCGACACAGATGGCTCCTGCTTCCTTTCGACGCTTCATCTTGTCGATGGTTTCCCGATAGGGAGCATCGGTCGTCCAAACTTTCCCTTTTTGATAGGAAATCTTGTGACTATCCAGAAAAGATTGGAAGAGAGGAAGGACTTCCTTGTTCACTTCCACTTCATCACTAGCCGGAAGATAGTGGTAACTAGTCCCCTCGTCTCTGAGAGCTGCTGTTGGAATGATGATGGAGGTCGCCTCAATATCTTGGTCCAAAACCCCACAGGTCCCAAAGAGCACTAGTTTTTCCATCCCAAATTGAATCAAATCCTCTATAATCCCCACACATGAAGCAGCCCCAACTGGTGCATTAAAGACAGCAATCTGTTGGCCTTCAATCGTAATCCCATAGACAATAACTTCAAAGTTAGCCATGGAAGTTCTTGCAATCACCTCATATTCATAATTTTCAAGGAGGCGCGCAAAAGTTACTCTGGAAAAGCAAGAGATGACTACTTTGGGAAATCCTTCAATTGGTTTGTGTAAGTCTTGTGGATTGATAATCGCTTGTCGATTGGCATCAAATTCTTCTAACAGCATCTCTTGCTCCTCTTTCATTTATTCTACTTCTAGTCCTCTATTATACCATAAAACCGCCTTCTTTCCTTCTAACAAAGGAGCAAGAAGACCCACTTGTTCGCCTTTTGTAGTAGGAATTCAACACAGCTTCCTCCC
>CADFQU010000126.1 GCA_902836505.1 Streptococcaceae bacterium | reverse complement strand
ATCGAGTGCTCTAGCGGAGAAAACATCTCTGGAAAGAGGGTTAAAATATCAATCTTCATCGTCTAACCCTTCTAAAATGTCTACATCAACTCGATTTCCTGGAATATCGATATTGAGCACCACTGGCGGGATATAAGGCAAGAGAAGGTCGCGTTTGCCTTTGCGTTTCACGACCCAGACATCATTGGCACCTGGTTGTAGGATCTCCTTGATCTGACCGATCAGTTGGTCATTTTCATATACATCAAGGCCTATGATCTCATGGTAATAAAACTCACCCTCATCCAAATCCGTCAAGTCTTCCTCAGCAACTTTGAGGCTAAAGCCTTTGAATTTCTCGATGGCATTGATATGGTACATATCCTTAAACTTGATGATATCAAAGTTTTTGTGCTTGCGGTGACTAGCAATGGTCACCGTTTGGACAAAACGATCCTTTTCATCAAAGAGAGCCAACTCTGCTCCTTTTTTAAATCGCTCTTCCGCAAAGTCTGTTACAGACAAGACCCGCATCTCTCCTTGTAAGCCTTGGGTATTGACAATTTTCCCAACATTAAAGTAATTCATTTTATTCTTTACATTCCTCTTTTAATTAATTTATCTCTACAGTTCTCTAATAAGAGCTGCAATTTTTTCCGATTCTGACCACTGTAGATAGTGGTGGTTTCCACCTAGAATGAGTTTTGTATTAGAATTCCAATATTCTGAATCTCTGTACTCTTTTTCTCTGTACGCCTGACAAAATATGAAAACAGGAATATTATCTGCTAAGGACAAACTATCAAAATCTTCAGAAGTAATATTTACAGATATCTGAAATCCAGGACCTTGCTTTTCCAATTCTAAGCCCTTTTCTTCCATCAATTCCCAAATCAGTCTATCAGTTTCAGGTTCAAATGTTGCTTGAGTTAGTCCCTTGAAATAATTTTCGGGCCCACATTCTTCAATCATCCTCATTTGCTCTTCCATTTCTGGATAAGGATTTTTGGAAAAATCAGCAAACATTATATTTTTTGTTGTCGCTTCAAGTGCTATCAATGCTTGACACTTAATTGGTTTACTCATCAACTTTAAAGCCAAAACACCACCTAAACTATGAACACATAGTATATAATCAGAAATTTCCAATCCTTTCAGAATTTCGTATACCGCTTCAACAAGATTATCCAAATTAATTCCTGTTTGACTATGAATCGGACTCCTACCTGTATTCGGAAAATCAATCGTAAGGTAACCTATTGAGGAAGGAAGTTTTTCAAGTATTGGTAGAAAATTTTCATAACTCGGTATCAAACCAGCACCATTTAAACAAACTAGAACTTTATTTCTCTTTTTATAAGTAACAGAGAAACAACCAATCTTTGTAGTTACTTCAAATCGGTTCATATCAAAACAACTCTTTCTAAACAACAATTCACTTAACAACCTTACGTTTTATTTTATCACGTTCAAAGGATTTTCTCAAATGGACTTTTCTGCAAGAAACTGCTCCAAATCCTTCTCGTGCTGGTATTTGACAGCTGCTGTTTTATCCTTTTCAAAGATGGTTTTAGTGAGGTCAATGTCATTGATAGCCGCTATGGCAACCGTATAGTGAATGATATCAGCTAGTTCTTTGCCTAATTCCTCATTTGAGTCCTGAACTCCTTCTTTTCGTCCAGAACGTCCATTTAAGACCTCGGCTACTTCCCCAACCTCTTCGACGAGCTTGATAAACAGACCTTCTTCTGTCCGGGTATTGTAGTAATGTTCTTTTAAATAGGCTTGTAGTTGCCCAATAGTGACTTCTTTCATTTCTTCTCCTTGCAACAAAAAAACGGGACAATGTCCCGCCTTTTATTTTTCGTCAATAACGATTCTTACTTTTTTATCTTCAGTTGGGACAGAGTAGACAATCGTTCTTATCGCAGAAATGGTGCGACCTTTCCGACCGATCACTCGACCAACATCGCTAGGATCAAGGTCAAGGTGGTACTCCAAGAATTCAGGAGTATCTTCGATCTTGATGGTTAAGGCATCCGGTTGTGAAATCAAAGGTTTCACAATTGCAATAATAAGATTTTCAATCGTATCCATACATCAACCTACTTTTTGATTATTTTGAGAATTTAGAATCGTGGAATTTCTTCAATACACCTTCTTTTGAAAGGATGTTGCGAACTGTATCTGAAGGTTGAGCTCCATCAGCCAACCATGCAAGAACGCGGTCTTCTTTCAAAGTTACTTGGTTTTCTTCAACAAGTGGATTGTAAGTTCCAACTGTTTCGATGAAACGTCCATCACGTGGTGAACGTGAATCTGCTACGTTGATACGGTAGTAAGGTTTTTTCTTAGAACCCATACGAGTCAAACGAATTTTAACTGCCATTTTTATAAGTCTCTTTTCTATATTTTAATTTTCGGTGAAATAGACAAGCTATTTATCACATGATCTATTATAACACATTTTATAGACCTGTCAAGAAAAAAACTTGACACTATTAAAATTTTTTTAATCGATCTCAAAGTAATAAGATCCTTCATTTTTAGAATCCGATTCAATTACATAGTTTCCAGGAGGAAGTCCGGATACATCCAAGTGTTTCCCTTCAAATTCTTTGGCGAGGGAAGTCACTGTAATGGTAAAGGAAAATCCCTTAATTTGGCGGTAGGTAGCATAATCCAAGGTCAGAATCCCTCGAAGATCCGTTTCTCCAGCTTTTTCAGCAGCTAGTAAGTCTGTTGCCAATTGATTCTCGAAATCGGGATTTTCGATTGGGAACTGGAGACGAACCTCACTTACCTCGAGGCCTTGTTGATGAAATCGCTCTTTTATCTCTTGCTTTAATTGTTGAAATCCTTGAGATTCTGTAAAGGCTCTTTCGAAGAACGGAGCTACTAACCAACTGTTGTAATGTTGAGCCAGTTCTTCTGCTGTATCATAATTTTTCCCAGTTTCTTCTTTTGATAGATGAGTCGCATCGGGAAAGTCAAACTGAACTGTCTTTCCCTCAACCCTTTCTTGATAGCTATAGGCATATTTGGTCGACATCCCATGGAGTTCAGCTGCTTTAAAATGTAGGTCTCCTTTAAATCCCGCTTCCTGATAAAAGCCAGAAATTTGCTCTTGGATTTCTTTTTCTTCTTGATTAGTAAAATAAAAGAGAAAACAAATCAAGAGAGCGACCACTGCGAAGAATGCACGAACCAGGTAGCTGACCCATTTCTTGATGTTGAATGGTATTTGTTTAAATATATTCATTTATCCATAATAACAAAAAACTAGCCCGAGAGCTAGTTTGTAAGGGAATGAAATTTGAACAAAGCTTGTTCAGGTTGTTAAAGAGACGCTTATATTTGATGTTCCTCCACATCACCGCTGCACTCTATCCATGGATATTCCTTGATCAGATAGGACCAAAAGTGATGCCACTCCTCTTTCTGATAGCTAATAGCGAGATAGTATTCCTTGTAGTCAAAATCCCTTAACACAAGAAAATACTTAGGAGGAAGAAGTGATTTATTTCTACCAGAGTACCTACTATAACTATACTTTTGAAATTTCTGAAGTTGGATTTTCCAAATGTCCTCATCTATTCTAAGATAGTCGAAACAAGAGCGATAGGTTATCAAATAGCCCTTATATACTAGTAACTTCAACCTCGGTTCACTAAAGGTTGCTTCTTTCTCGATTTCCTGCAAAGAGATTGATTCGTTCCATTCCTGCGAAAACTCTCTGCATTTTCTGCTTGTTTTACAAATCAGACGAACAAATTCGAATACTTGCCGAATGAGAATGAAAGAAACCGTACAGCCAAGCATGATCCACGCTCGAAACCCTTTTCTTTCCTGGATAGTAGCTTGATCCCAATCCATCCCATTCAATAAGCTTAACAGATAGAAAGCTGCAACAGCTAATAGGAGGATATAAGCTAGTCGAATAAGAAATTGAAAAAATAAATTTCTTCTAATCATTTAACGCCGTTTACACTCTCCTTCTTGTCAGGTCAATTTCTTTTCACCTCTAACTGAAAGCAACTGGTATCAGTACTAGGCTAATCCTTTCGCAAGAGCGCCAATAAAGCCTCATAAGAATCCACTTCATAAGTCGGAACTGCTTGACTGGTATTTTCTTTGTGATCTGGATTATACCAGACGGTATCAATCCCCTCATCATTCCCTCCAGCGATGTCCGCCGTCAAAGAATCCCCAATCATGAGAGCTTGTTCCTTGGTAAATCCAGGGATCAGGTTCCCGATCTTGTCGTAAAAGGCCGGTTCCGGT
>CADFQU010000125.1 GCA_902836505.1 Streptococcaceae bacterium | reverse complement strand
CGTCGTTTCCGAGGATCTTGAATTGCGCAAAACTGATAATGGCAATCATCACCGCAAGGAAGACACCCATGGTGTTGGCATAACCGTATTCAGAGAGCTTAAAGGCTTTTTCGTAAAGGTAGTACATAAGGGTACTCGTTGAGTAGTTGGGACCACCGGATGTCAACAATTGGATCAAGGCGAAACATTGGAAAGAGTTAATGGTCGTAATGATCGCAATGTACAAGGTTGTTGGCAACAAGCTTGGCCATTTGATCTTCCAGAAAACTTGAAGTTCTGTCGCACCGTCGACACGCGCCGCTTCTACGAGAGAATTATCAATATTTCCCATAGCAGCGATGTAGAGGATGATCGGTTGACCAACAGAGGTGGTCAACAAGATGATAATGATGGCCATCAAAGCCCAGTGTTTGTCCCCCAACCAAGAAATGTTTTGGTTGATGACATGTCCAGATTTCAATACAAAGTTTAAAATCCCTGATAGCGGATCATAGATCCATTTCCACACAACCGTTACCGCTACACTCCCTGTAACAACTGGAAGGAAGAAGACGAAACGATAGAAGGAACGCGCAATGGCATTTTGATGATAGGTCTGAGAAGCCACAAACAAGGAGAACAATACTACGATTGGAACGGAGCCGATAACGATGATGACGGTATTGATCAAGGACTTGATAAAGACCTTATCCGCAAACATGCGGGAATAATTTTCCAAACCAACAAATTTGAAGGAGGTCATCGAGTAGTTGAAGAAACTAGTGACAAACCCCATAATCATCGGTGCTAATACAAAGACAATAAAGAAGATTAAAATGGGTGCTAAGAATGCGTAGGAAACCAGCGTCTCCCTCATTCGGATTTTGTTTACCTTCACAATAAGGCACCTCCTGATGTTCTTTTTCTATTTTGATTACTTGATTCTTTATTTGAAGCAATTCCATGTTGCTTCAAATAAAGAATCAATAGGAAGAATGAAAACACAAAGGCCCCTCTTTCAATCTACACATGGAGATAAGAAATCGAGGGGCCTATGCTTTCTTATTTCTATGAAAGGATCATTTTAATTTCATAGATGATCTATTTTTTCTTGATCGTTTCGTTTGCTTTTTCGGTGAATGTCTTCAAAGCATCTTCTGCTTTTTCATCTCCGTTTGAAACAGATTGCAACATTGGGAACCAAAGTGTACGCATTTCTGCAAAGCCGTCGATTGTGTTGTAGTATGGTGAGTAGTATTGAGTCCAAGTGCTGATGGTTTCCATCCGTTTGTCATCATACAATTTACCAAATGAACTACGAACTGGGAAGGCACCTGTACGAACAACGTTTTTAGGACCCCATTCTTTGTCATCCGCGATGAATTGAACAAATTTCTTAGCTGCTGCTACTTTCTTTTCATCCTTGTTGTTGAAGACCGCAAAACCATTGACAAGGTATTCCAATTTTGGTTTACCTGTATCAGATGGGAATGGTACTTCGACTACTTCAACTTTACTTGCGTCCAACAATTTAGCTTGGATACCGTTTTGTGAAGGAGCCCAAAGGATGGTGTAAGAAGTTTGACCGTTGGCAAAGTTTTGGATGTCTGCTCCACCATCAAATTGGGAACCATTCATCATCAAACCGTCATTGATCCATTTAGAAGCTTTTTCTAAACCTTTGACAAATTTTGGATCATCCGTTGTATACTTGGTTACTTTTTCATCTGTTACAGAACCACCGTAAAGGTTGGCGATAAAGGCACGAGTACCTTGGTCTCCACCTTGACCATTACTGAAGAGTGATCCTGGTGTGTAACCCTTATCTTTCAAAGCTTTCAAGACTTTTTCAAAGTCGTCTGTTGTCCAGCCTTCTTTGACAAGGTCTAGAACTCCTGCATCTTCCAACATTTTCTTGTTCATCGCCATGTAGAATGGTGCTGAACTGATTGGATACATGTAGGCAGTGTCGCCAGCTTTACTAGCTTGGATGATATTGTCGTTGTTGACATCTTTTACAAAATCTTCTGTAAAGAGATCGTTCAAATCAGCCAATTTACCATTTTTACCGTATTGGATGATCCGCCCTGGTGCGTCAAAGAGCACGTCTGGAGCAGTTCCAGCTTCGATGGCTGTCGTGATCTTTTCAGGACCAGATTTGAAGTCGATGGTTTCTAATTTGACTTTGATATCTGGATTGGCTTTTTCGAAAGCTTCGATAATTGATTTTTCGTAAGTTCCTACGCCATCCTCAGCTTTTTCTTGTGTAAAGACTGGGAAAGCCCACCAAGTGATTTCTGTTTTACCAGAGTTATCGCTTGAAGATTCAGATTTAGATCCTCCTCCAGATCCACAAGCTGCAAGTGCTAGTACCGCTGCACCAGCTACTAACGAGTACAGTACTTTTTTCATTTTCATGTGATTTCTCCTCACGTTTGCGGTAAGATTTCTCTTACTTAGTGTATCCTCACTGAGGACGGTGGTCATTAAGTATTCTCATTTCTACTGGATGACTTCTCTCTTCCTAGCTTCCTCCTTGTCTCTTTTTACTGTTCTTTTTTTCTATTTTAAAGCTGCGACGAAGCGTTCTGTAATTTCTTTAGGTCGCGTAATAGCTCCCCCTACCACAAGCCCTCTGACCCCCAGGTCGTGAATTTCTTTGGCTTGTGCAGGATAGTGGATCTTACCTTCCGCAATCACATCGACACCCGCTTGGCAGAGTTGGCGAATCAAGTCAATGTCAGGCCCGTCTACTTTCGGGCTGTAATCTGTGTAGCCCGATAAAGTTGTTCCGACAAAGTCAACCCCTGCTTCGACAGCTGTTAAGCCTTCTTCAAAGGTGCTGATATCTGCCATCAAGAGTTGATCAGGATATTTCTCCTTCACTTGCTGGATAAAGTCGACAATCGATAGACCGTCATGACGCGGACGTTTGGTACAATCCAGGGCAATCACTGCGATATCTAATACGGCCAATTCATCTACTTCTTTCATGGTAGCAGTAATGAATGGTTCTTCAGGAGGATAATCTCGCTTGATGATCCCGATAATCGGAAGCTTTGTCACTTCCTTTATTTCTTTGATATCGCGAACGCTATTGGCCCGGATTCCAACCGCTCCTCCTTGCTCAGCTGCTTTCGCTAAGAGAGGAATCACACCTCCAGCCTCTGTGTAGAGAGGTTCATGAGGAAGCGCCTGACAAGAAACGATAATGCCGTCTTTGATCTGTTGAATCAATTCTTCTTTTGTGATCTTGGACATACATTCCATCTCCTTTGTTTATTACGACAACTCGAGTACTTGTAAAGTTATTATATAGTATTTTTGAAGCGCTTACAATATTAACTGACCAAATTGATAATAGTTTCATATTTTAAACTATTATCCCTTTCCTCTGAAACTAGTTTCAGAGATGTAAACATTCTAAAACTTTTTAACAAATTTTTTTCATTTCCAGATTTTTATACGAATAGTATAAGTGACCAAACAAAAAGAAAGGAGGAGCACAGATGTACTATACTCCCATTATCATCCCATGGTTTTTGTATTACTTCTTCCGTAAATAAATAAGGAAAGGGAATACCAAACATGAAAAAGAATACCAAAGCTTTTGTTCTATTAATCTTGCTTTCATTGATGTTGTTTTAAACTCAAATATTGAAACGTAAGAAAAACACAGCATTGGCTATTTAACCTTATCCTTGCTTCATCAAATCGGCTCGGCTGACATAAAATGAAGAAAGTCAACCACATACAAGCTAGCTCTATTGGAAAATTACCCTAGCTTTGCTTCTCAACAAAAATTAGGATTATTAAAATATGAGATGGCCTATCCACACGATGATTTTTACAATCATCATCGCATTAACCGTTTTACATGATGCACATCTGATTGCATTTCAACCAAAAATTAATTTAGCCATTGCGGCTATAATCTATCTAGCAGTTGATGCTAGATGGCAACAAACAAAAAAGAAAGAGGAAAACTAAATGACAACAGAATTCACCCAAAAATTCACACCCTTAACAGAAGCAGAATTGACACAAGTCGATGGGGGAGCTATCCCATTGGTTGCTTGGATCCTTGCTCATCCCTATCTATCTGGCACTATTGCTGGTGGTGTAACAGCTGTCGGAACTGCCATTTGGGGAGCATTTAAATAATTAATTTGAAGGAGAAAAGCAATGATAGACCAAGTACAATTTAAAGATCTCACGCATGAAGAATTAAGTGATATTAATGGTGGAGGACTCCCTTTTCTATTAGTTTTCGCTTACGGTTTTTCTTCTGCTTATATCGGGACAACA
>CADFQU010000124.1 GCA_902836505.1 Streptococcaceae bacterium | reverse complement strand
AGCTTCTTCCAGCATGGTTGGATTGTTGGTATAATTGGTCCAGCCGACCGAGCTGTAGAGTGCGAGTAGGTCTGGCATTGCTGGAATTTCTTGTTTGTAATCGAACATCTTAACTCCTTGTTAACCAATAGTGCTGAAAGAAGGCCATATCCCGGTAAGGGGGCTCTTGGCAGACAGCCAGCTCCATTTGAAGCATAGATTCTCGCCAGCCTTCTTGGCCTTTGAAGCGATTATCCTGCAAGCCATAAAAGACTCGAATTCCTTGGTAGTCTTTGACTTCAAGGGCTAGGTCTTCTACTGCTGCATCCAGATCATAGGCCTGAGCCAAGCCCATGGAGTGGGTTTCTAGGTCCTGACCTGCTAAGAGAGCAAGCGCCTTCCGAGTATCGTTTTCAAAGACCACCGTCTGCAGGACGCGGCCCACCTCATTGTGCTTGACGATAGAGAGAAGGCCACCTGGTTTCAAGAGGCGGGTAAACTCCTTGAGAATCGCCTTGCGATCCTCTACATACTCCAAGACATTGTGGCAGAGGATGACCTCAAAGCTAGCATCTTCAAGACTTGCTAACTGGTCCAGACTTCCGACACATTGCTGGTAGGGATGATCCTGGACCCGCAAGGCCACCATTTCTTGATTAGGTTCCACAGCAAGGACTTGATTTTCTTTCGCTAGGTGATTGGCCACAAGGCCGAAGCCACTGCCAAAATCAAGAACTCGCTTGCCCTTGATGTCCTTTAATTGCTCAAAAAGGATATCATAATAGAGTTGTCCCCAGGGTTGCCGGATGTTTTCTAAATAGGCTTGAACATTAGCTGCCATCTGGCTCCTCCTATTTGTAATTGAACATCTTGCTAGCTAGCTTGTCTGATATGCGTGGGAAAAGGGTATAGAGCTTGTGGGTCAGGTTCAAGAGCCAAGGAAGATTGAGCTCGCGTTTTGCTTTTCCAAAGGTGTTCACAATTTTCTCGGCCACAAAGTCTGGTTCCAAAATATAACGGTCCACAGCTTTGACATAAGTCCCGTCTGGATCTGCCTGGTCAAAGAAACTAGTCCGAATTGGACCCGGATTAACTGTCGTTACATGGACACCAAAAGGCATGAGTTCCAAGCGGAGAGCATTTGAAAAACCAATAGCTGCAAATTTAGTTGCTGAATAAAGGCTAGATTTGGCAGTTGCAACTAAGCCCGCCATGCTGACGATGTTGACAATGTGCCCCTTTCCTGCTTCCTTCATGTGCGCACCAATCAAGCGTGAAAGGTTCATCAGGGCAAAGGTATTGACTTCAAACATAGCATGAATCTGCTCATTGGTGATCTGATCAAACTCTTCAAAGATTCCATAGCCAGCATTGTTGACCAGGACATCGATCTTTCCATAGCGCTGAATCAGCTCTTCGACAAGCTTTTGGACAGTTGAGGAATCTGTGATATCAAGTCCAATACATTCGGCCTGAGGATGGCCGGCATAGAGGTCTTCCAGTTTTTCTTGATTCCTCCCTAAGAGAATCAACCGGTCTTCAGGGAGGAGTTTGACCATTTCCTTAGCTAGGCCTCCACTCGCTCCTGTAATGATGATGGTTCGCATCTTAGATCTCCACTTCTTCTAGGTCTTTGACCACATGGACCTTGTCAAAAATAGTCGCGGCATCCTTGCGCAATTGACTAACGTCCTTGGAGAGGAAGCGGGCGCTGATATGGTTGAGAAGAAGGCGTTTGGCCCCTGCTTCACGCGCCACCTCTGCCGCCTGCATATTGGTCGAGTGTCCGTGCTTCCGAGCAATCTTCTCATCGCCCTTGCCATAGGTGGACTCGTGGACGAGGACATCGGCATTGACCGCCAGTCTGACACTGGCATTTGTCTTACGTGTATCGCCCAGGATCGTGATGACCTTACCAGGTCGAGGGGCTGAAATATAATCCGCAGCAATGATCTGGGTGCCATCTTCTAATGTAACGTCCTGTCCATTTTTAACCTGGCCAAAGAGCGGTCCAAATGGAACCCCTGCCGCTTTGAGCTTGTCTGCATCCAACGTTCCTTCCAGGTCTTTCTGCATGATGCGGTAGCCCACACAGAAGATGGTATGGTCTAAGGCCTCGGCATAGACTGTGAATTTGTCTGTCTCCATGATTTTCCCAAGTGAACCTTCATCAAACTCATGAAAATGGATCTGGTATGGGAGACGAGAGCCAGAAACCCGAAGACTAGTCAAGACAAAAGACTTGATCCCAACTGGGCCATAAATCTCTAGATCGGTCTGCTCTTCATTGGCCTGAAAAGCTCGGCTAGAGAGGAAGCCTGGCAAGCCAAAAATATGATCCCCGTGAAGATGGGTGATAAAAATCTTGCTAACCTTTCGAGGACGGATGCTGGTTTCTAAGATTCGGTTCTGCGTCCCTTCCCCACAGTCAAAGAGCCAAACTTCATTGATTTCATCCAGGAGTTTGAGAGCTAGACTAGAGACATTACGAGATTTGGACGGTTGCCCCGCACCCGTTCCTAAAAATTGAATTTCCATTGTATACTTTCTAACTAATATAGATCATAGCGGTCCGATTCTTGGATCGAACAGCGATTTTCCCAGGGTAGGCAGTAGCTAATTGAACCAATTCGTCCTGGTTGTAACCAGATAGACGTATGGTCCCATCTGCCAGCTCTTCGAGATTCGACAAAGCTGACAATTCCTTGGTCTCGACTACCTCTTGTTCCCTAACAAGGCGCATCAAGATCAAGCCTTCCTCTTCATAGACGAGGTAGTGAGGAAAGATTTGCGCGATCTCAAACAAGAGGTCCATGCTGATGGCTTCTGCTTGCTGGGCAAATACTTGAGCCAGTCCCTTCTCTCGGTAGCAAAAACCATAGGCCTTACCCGAAAGATTGAGACGGACAAAGGGTTTCTCCTCCTCAAAGCTGGGATGTGTCTGATAGAGAGCAAAGGCCTCAGTGACTTGTTCATAGTAGTCAGTTGCAGCTTCTGGGCTCTTTTTTTGGTAGAGCTCAGCGAAGTAGGCATTGATCACACTCGGTGGTGGTGTAATAAACTGGAGCTTCTGCTCCTCTGTCAATCCCGCCAAGATCCGATCTAAATAGACCTTATCTAGACTGGTATAGCCTCCATAGCTGAGGGCGAGGTTAAGATAATCCATGATGATAAAACTCCTCTAGTCTCCATGCATTTTTAGGGGCGATGTAGCCTGTTAAGACCTCGCCAGTCTCCTCATAGGAACGCTCGGTCAAAATGGCCATTGTCTCCAACTCATGGATCCGGTAGGCTTGCTCAAAAGGTACTTGAATCGTAAAAGGCTGGAAGAGCTCTTGCATCTTTTCAAGTAGAATGTCCTGAAGTTTAGTTCGACTATCGGGATCCTTGGCTGAAACCAGACGGTAAGGTGTCTGTGTCGGGGTAAAGTCCTCGACCTTATCTGCCTTGTTGTAGAGGGTCAAGCGTGGAATATCCAGCATCTCCAAATCTTTCATAATCTGAAGGACTGTCTTTTCATGCTCTTCATGGTTGGGATCAGAGGCATCGATGACATGGACCAAGAGATCCACATTTTTACTTTCTTCTAGGGTTGACTTAAAGCTAGTTACCAGCTCTGTCGGCAAATCCTGAATAAAGCCAACCGTATCGGTCAAGGTCACTTGTAGATTGCCTGTTAGATGAATGCTCTTGGTTGTAGCATCCAAGGTCGCAAAGAGTTCATCTGCTTCGTACTGGGTCTTACTGGTCAAGGCATTCATAATGGTTGACTTCCCTGCATTGGTGTAGCCAATCAAGCCAATCTTAAAAACAGAGGATTCTAGGCGTTTTTCTCGAACCACTTCTCGGTTCTTCTCGACCACCTTGAGTTGACGCTCAATATCGGTGATTTGATTCCGGACACTCCGGCGGTTCAACTCCAGCTGACTTTCCCCTGGGCCACGGGAACCAATCCCTCCAGCCTGCCGGCTGAGCATGATCCCTTGACCCACCAAACGAGGCAAGAGATACTTGAGTTGGGCCAGATGAACCTGAAGCTTGCCTTCGTGGCTCCGTGCCCGCATGGCAAAGATATCCAAGATGAGTTGCATCCGATCGATGACCTTTACACCCAAAATTTCTTCTAAATTTACATTTTGTCGTGGGGTCAAACGGTTGTTAACGACAACTGTCGAAACCTCATCCGCATCAACCATTTGAGCAATTTCTTCTAGCTTTCCAGAGCCAACGAAGGTCTTACTGTCGTACTTCTCTCTCTTCTGAGTGTAGACGCCGACGACTTCTGCTCCGGCTGTCTTGGCTAGACTGGCCAACTCCT
>CADFQU010000123.1 GCA_902836505.1 Streptococcaceae bacterium | reverse complement strand
TTAGAAAACGCTTACCAGTACCATACTAAGAAAAACTGATACTATTCTTGGATATTTAATGGTCTTAGGATTGTTTTGTAAGCCCAGATTGTTTATAATGATAGTATGAAATTGAAGAATATTTTAAGAATACTGTTTTCTCTTCTAATGATTGGTGCCATCGTTGGGGGACTGCTCTACCTCACCATCTACTTCAACAACCGAGATATTAAGAAGCTTTCCATGCCATCAAATAAGGATGGATTGAGCTTTACCATAAAAAATAAAGAGCTCTTAGATCAGTCTGTCCTACTTGAAAAAGGCACTATTAAAAATGTAGACATGCAGATTCTATCCTTCAAGAAGGACGGAAAATATGTCCTACAAAAAGGAAGAACCGAAGATGATAATCCTGAACTCACAGAGCAAAGTATTAAGTATGAAGCCAAACGTCGAGATGCCCTTGCCCTCATTAACGCTGGTTTCTGGTCCTACGAAGGGTTAGATCGTCCTTTCGCTCAAAAGGAAATCGAATTGGGCAAAACAGGCCTTCTATATGGAGATGATCAAAATAATATCACTGCCGGAACCTACCCAAATATAGACACTGCTAAAATGTTTACTCACATGGGAAGTAATGGTTGGGATACAGGCGCCTTTGGTATTATCATTAAGGATAAAAAGGTAGATAAAACCTGGGAGAAAGGTGATCCTGACCAACCAAATGCCCGTTCCATTTATGTAGAAACCTATGACGGTATTATCCGTATTATCCAAACCTATGGCCACAACTCCCTCAATAAGGGCTTGAATCACCAAGACGTATACAACCTTTTAAAAAATTTAGGATACTCAAATATTCGCCTGGCATTCTTACTTGATGGTGGTGGAACGACTCGCATGTACACTCGATCTGACAATGGTAAGGAAAAAGTTGCTGGTGCCTTTGTCGATGATAGAACCTACATTGAGTATCTTTATCTTGCCAAACGGGATAGCAACGCCACCGATCCAAATATCTGGCGAGATCAAGAGCTTGTAAAAGCAGGAAAATCCAAGTCAATCACTTATGACGACTATATCAAAGCCATATACTCAAATGGGAAAGTTCCAGGAACACAGTACCAGTTTGAGGTTTCTAAATAACGCAAAAACTCCTCAATAAAATGAGGAGTTTTATCTTACTTTAAATTGTTAAGCGCAGTAATTAGGTAGTGACCATCACGAATACCTTTACCAACACGTTTAGCATTTTCAACCAAATCTTGATAGTCAGTATCTGAAAGATTGTCTATTGTTTCCTTCAAATCATGGAGAGACTCTACTGCAATCCCACAAGCATTCTCTAAGACAAAATGTGAGAGAGCAGACTGTTTCCAAACCACAAGCGGAAAACCTGCTGCTAAATAAAGTGAAGCCTTATGCGAGTTGTTATAGCGAAGGTACTCACCAAATACACCACTACATGTCTCAGCGCTATCACCATCCCAGACAAGACCAAAACCACCCTCAAGAGCTGCTGGTAGCTCGTCAGGTAGGAAGGACCCAAAGTAAGTCTCATTCGCAAGAGCTCTGCTTTCATCGAATCCAACACCATAAAGGTTATAAGCAGGTTCTTCAGGAAGAGAGTAAAGATAACCAGCTTTTTCCTGAGCCAAATTACCAGCTACAATAATGGGCTGATTCTTAGTAAGACCCGTCTTCTCTTGGAAATTTGGAATCAAATAGTCGAAAATGCCAAGGCTAACAATCTTATCTGCCTCAACCCCTTTATCCACCAAAACAGATTTCATTATTGGATTGTGGGCGATGATCCCATCAGCTGCACCAAGCAGACCTGACTCTTGAATCTGAATACGAATCTTATGCTTTAAAGGGAAATTTTCAACATTGACATAACGAAGAGCTTCTAAATCGTGGATAATAAAATTAACTTTTACCCCTTTTTTCTGCGCTTTCTTGACATGATGTGTTGTAAAAAAGCTATGGTGAAGCATCGGGAATTGAATAAGCAATTCATCTCCTTGTTGCAATTGATCCAAAGCCTGACCAAAAGCCTTTGATTTATGAAGCTGTGCTTTAACAGTGCTCATCTCGTACCAATTGTCAACTGAAAGAACCAAGGCTTGATAGCCCTCTCTCTTTACAATTTCTTCAACGTCATTACGAGCCTTATTTCCTGCATTTTTAACATTGTTATCGTGTAAAAATTCTTCTTTTAAATAGTATTTCATATCTTATTTCTCATTTTTCAAAAGCTGATTTTTTAGGATAGCGTTCTTTCAAGATTTCCTTAAAACGAATGATATACTCTTCTTTAAAGTCAATGTCATCATTGACACAAAGCAGTTTTTTACGTTTATCTTTAAAGATACTCACTAACCTATCAACTTGATTTAGATCTATCGACTCTCCAAAATTCTTTGACATAGGGTAAAACTGATTACTTTCAATTTGCCAATGTTGACAGATATATTGATTAACATCTACTCCATAGTCTCTAAGTTGATTACGTGATGTTTTATCTAAAGTTTCCCCTTCAATTTCCCATAAATGTGCCAAAGTGCTTTTCTTCATTGGAACAGGTAAATGTTGATTCACATATCCCGTCGGACCCCAAGGCAAGAGTAACAAGTTTTTCAAAACTAGGGAACCATAACGGAAATTAAAGAATTTCCAAGGCGAGGATTTCAAAGCCTTCTTATTAGGAAAATGGCGATAGATTAATTCAACATTATTGTGATAAGTATTAGTAAACGGTGACCAAGGAACTAAAGCATCGTATACTGCTAAAAGCTTGGGTTGACCATTTTTATAAAAATCTGAAGGGTGACTATCTCTAATCAAGTACATATCATCATTGAAATACAAATAGTTCTCCGACAATCCTTCAATACGATGAAGATTAAGCTCAATAGCTGCTGAATTATAGGTAGGTAGGTATTCATTAGGCATAAATTCCTTATGAGTGACCAATTTGAGTTTTGGATGATCCAAATTCAACCAGTCTGGCTTTTGCCCATTGGTAATCAAATAAACATTATTTACCCAAGGAGCATGCTTTTCAATCATTCGTAACCAGTAATTAAAGATACCATAATCACGATAACGTTGCTCACCATCAATTTCTTGGTCCAAATCTGCAACTTTACCAGTCACAGCCTGTTTCTCACGGATAAACTCTGGGTCACTTCCATCTACCCAGAGAACAACGATATCAATTTTTTCTTGTGTCATTTAGTAAATTCTTTCTCAACGACTTCTAGAGCACGCTCAATGACCACGTGCATGTCGTAGTATTTATAGTCTGCCAAACGTCCACAGAAGATAACCTTGTCATTTTTCTCAGCTTCTTCTTGGTACTTAGCAAACATGGCGTTGTTCTTTTCATCATTGATTGGGTAGTATGGTTCATCTCCACGTTTCCAGTCAGCTGGGTATTCACGTGTGATAACTGTCTTAGGTTGTGTACCATACTCAAAGTGCTTATGCTCAATGATACGAGTATAAGGAATCTCACGCTCTGTGTAGTTGACCACGGCGTTCCCTTGATGGTTTTCCTCATCCAAGACTTCGTGTTCAAAACGAAGACTGCGATACTCCAACTCACCGTGTTTGTAATCAAAGTACTGGTCAATCATCCCTGTAAAGACCACTTTTTCAGCTGAAGCTTCAAGCTCTTCACGATTGGCAAAGAAGTCAACACCAAGTTCTACTTCTACATCTCCAAGCATGTTTTCAATGATGACGTTGTAACCACCGATCGGAATTCCTTGGTAACGGTCATTAAAGTAGTTGTTATCAAAAGTCAGACGAACAGGAAGACGTTTGATGATAAATGGTGGAAGATCTGTAGCAGAACGGCCCCATTGTTTTTCAGTATAGCCCTTAATCAACTTTTCGTAGATATCTGGACCAATCAACTTGATAGCTTGTTCTTCAAGGTTTTTAGGCTCAACATCTTTCATATCAGCCGTTTGCTCAGCTATCTTGTCCTTAACTTCTTGCGGAGTCTTAGTGCCCCACATAGCATAAAATGTATTCATGTTAAATGGAAGGTTGTAAAGACTGCCCTTGTAGTTAGCAATTGGTGAGTTGATATAGTTATTAAACTCAGCAAATTGGTTGACATAATCCCAAACTTTTTTATTTGAGGTATGGAAAATGTGAGCACCATACTTGTGAACGTTGATACCTTCAACATCTTCACAGTAAATATTGCCACCGATGTGATCACGCTTGTCAATCACTTTTACTTTTTTGCCACGTTTTGTAGCTTCATGTGCGAAGATTGCTCCAGACAAACCAGCACCAACGATAAGATAATCGTACATTA
>CADFQU010000122.1 GCA_902836505.1 Streptococcaceae bacterium | reverse complement strand
CCTCTAGTATCGCCAATGTCAGTCAACGCATGATTGCAGAAGATTTCGAGATGATCCCTGTTATTCGGAGCAATCAGACCTTGTTAGGAGTTATTACCCGTCGTGCAGTTATGGACCGGATGAGTAAGGAACAATTGTCTGGATTACCAACCTTTAGTGAACAAATCAGTCAAAAAGTGGTTCTGCAAGCCAATCATTTTGAACTGACGGTTGAACCGAGTATGTTAGAAAAAAGTGGCGTTCTCTCGAATGGTGTTCTCACAGAAGTTCTAACAACAGTCACTCGCCAGCTCATGATGAATTCTGGAAAAAATTTAATTATCGAACAGCTGTTGGTTTATTATCTTCAAGCTGTTCAAGTGGATGATACCTTGCGGATTGAAACGCGTATTGTTCGCCAAACAAGACGATCGGCTATTATAGATTTTGATTTGTATTTGAATCTACAGTTAGTTACGAAGGCCACCGTCACTTTGAAAATTAATTAGAATGGAAGTAGGAAATAGATGATTACATTGAAATCACAGCGTGAAATCGAAGCTATGGACCGAGCAGGAGACTTTCTTGCTAGTATCCATATTGGCCTTCGGGATTTGATCAAACCAGGTCTCGATCTGTGGGAAGTCGAAGAGTATGTGCGACGCCGCTGTAAAGAAGCCAATGTCTTGCCCCTCCAGATCGGTGTAGAAGGAAGCTTGATGGACTATCCCTATGCGACATGTTGTGGGATCAATGATGAAGTGGCTCACGCCTTTCCTCGTCACTATATCTTAAAAGACGGTGACCTTTTAAAGGTGGATATGGTCTTGTCTGAGCCCTTAGACAAGTCTGTTGTTGATGTCTCAAAATTAGACTTTGATAATGTTGCACAGGTGAAAAAGTATACAGAAAACTACTCTGGTGGTTTGGCTGATTCTTGTTGGGCCTATGCAGTTGGGAATGTTTCCCAAGAGGTCAAAGATCTCATGGATGTCACCAAAGAATGTCTCTATAAGGGGATTGAACAAGCGGTTGTCGGAAATCGTTTAGGTGATATCGGAGCTGCCATTCAAGAATATGCTGAAAGCAAAGGTTATGGCGTAGTACGCGATTTGGTCGGTCACGGCGTAGGACCAACCATGCATGAAGAACCAATGGTGCCTCACTACGGACGTGCAGGACGTGGCTTGCGCTTACGTGAAGGGATGGTACTCACCATTGAACCAATGATTAATACCGGAACTTGGGAAATCGATACAGATATGAAGACAGGTTGGGCCCACAAAACCCTTGATGGTGGACTTTCTTGTCAGTACGAACATCAGTTTGTCATTACCAAAGATGGTCCTGTTATTTTGACCAGTCAAGGCGAAGAAGGAACCTATTAAAACAAGTAGAGAGGAAAGAATGGAGCTGAAGATAAATAACGGTTTCGCTCTTTTCTCTTTTTATGACTTTGTTTAGGGGAGGAAAGATATGAAAAAGTTTCTAAAATGGCTAGGCCAACGACCGTTTATAAAGGGGTTCTTGCGCTTTTATATGGCCTCTGAATCGGACATCACAAGTATAGCAGTGGCCTATTATTTATTGATTTCCATTCTCCCTTTATTACTGATTGCAGCCAATATCCTCCCTTACTTCCAGATTCGTCCGACCCAGATTTTGCTGACCTTGCGTGAAGTATTACCTGCCTCCATGTACCGCATTGTCTTGCAAGTTATTTCATCGGTGCTTACTAAGCCGTCTACTGGTTTGCTGAGTTTCTCCATCATTTCGGCTTTATGGGTTTCTTCACAGTGTATCGCTTACCTGCAAAGGGCCTTCAATAAAAGTTATGGAGTGGAGAAGGAGAGGGGGATTATCTGGGCGAGGATCTTCAGCATTTTGATTAGTTTTGCTCTGCAAGGTCTGTTCGGTCTATCTCTGGTTTTAACCATGTTTGGCCGGATGATTATTCGTTCCGTCTATGAAATTTTCAAGTTTGATGAAAGTATCTACCTTCGCCTCTTAAATATTTCAGGACCTTCAGTTTACTTCCTGCTCTTTTTAACCTTGCTCTTGCTCTATTACACCCTTCCCAATATCAAAATTCCTAAGTTTCGCTATGTCTTTCCGGGAGCCATCTTTGTGACAGCAGTCCTTTATTTGACCTTGAATATTTTCTGGAAATATGTCGACCACTACATCACGAGTTTCCTAGATGCTCGTTTCTTCGGGTCAGTCCTTTTAGCGGTCATTATGTTCTGGTTTATCATAGTAGCTAAAGTATTGATTATTGGCTGTATCTTAAATGCTAGTATCCAATATGCGATTGAAGCGAGATTTGAAACAAAAGATGGGGATGTGGTAGCCAAGTACAAGTCATCTAAAGTAGCTTTTCACAAAAAAGAGGCGTCACTCAAGCGTCGATTCCATCTTAAAATTTCGAGAAAAAATCAGGAATGATCTCAAAGTAGTCGTACATGAACAAGCCGGTTTTCAGCCGGCTTTTTTTGTGGTTGTTATTTTTTTGTTGCATTTGCAATAAAAACATGATAAAATCATTCATAAAGATAGGAGGAGCAGATGAAGGTTCTGAGAGAAATTGGGATCATAGCCCGAGCCTTAGATTCGATTGCCAATATTGAGTTCCGAGATTTGGAACTGGCAAGAGGCCAATACCTGTATCTAGTACGGATTGGGGAGCAACCAGGGATCATTCAAGAGGAGTTATCCGATTTATTAAAAGTGGATCGCTCAACAGTAGCCCGCTCTGTTAAAAAATTAGCTGATAAAGGTCTCATTCAAGAATTAACTGATCCTTCAAATCAAAAGATAAAAAAATGGATCCTAACGGAAAAGGGACAAAAGCTTTATCCTTTTATCCTTTCTGAGCATGCTTATTCTGAGAACACTGCCTTAAAAGGTTTTTCAAAGGCAGAAATCCTTCAATTAGAGAAATGGCTTGCTAAAATGAGAGAAAACGTAGCAGCAGATTGGGAGCTAGTGAAAAAAGGTCAAAAAAGAAACTATAGTGAGGAAAAGAAATGAAATTTACAGTAGATCAAGCATTTTGGGATTTGTTTCCCCAAGCACAAGTAGTGGTGATGACAGTAGAAGGTATCGACAATCATGTTGACGAGAGCAAGGATCCTTATTTTAAGGATCTGCTCGACAAGGGAGTCGCTCGATCAAAAGTCTTCATCGATGATGAACAGTTCACTGCTAGTCAAGTCGTTCAGGAATGGCGCCAGGCTTTTACCAAATTTAAGTCCAAAAAAGGTGCACGTTCGTCAATCGAAGCTTTATTGAAACGTGTGTCACAAGGACGGGAGTTTTATCCCATCAATCCTTTAGTGGATCTGTATAATAGTGTATCTCTTGCCTATGCTATCCCCTGTGGTGGTGAGGATATGGAAAAGTTAGCTGGAGGCTTATCCTTAGGAAAAGCCAAGGGTGGAGAACCATTCTTCCCATTAGGAGCTGAGGAAGATGCTCCAGCTTTGCCGGAAGAGATCATCTATTATGACCAAGAAGGGGCTGTTTGCCGTTGTTTAAATTGGCGAGAAGCTCAAAGAACTATGCTAACAGAAGAAACTCGACAGGCTATTCTTGTGATGGAGGCAGTGACTGAAGAACAAGCAGAACGGGCCAAAGAAGCGATGGATGAATTAAAAGGCTTAGTCAAGGACTATTTTGGTGTGGAGGGAAAAATCTCTTATTTGTGCGCCCAAGCGTCTAGTCTGGAAGTATAAAAAATACCGTCAGAGACCATGAAGGTTCTGACGGTATTTCTGTGTATAATGAGATGTTACTTCTTATTTCGGAAGACAAAAAGTTTGCTGAAGACATAGTTCAAAATGACAATCATAAATTGGGCGGCAAAGGTTTCGATGGTATTAATTGCCGTCCGATTCATATTGACGAACTGACCGATAATTTGTGGATACTGGGTTACAAAGATTGTCGTCATTAGGAGATCCAGAACCAGAGTGCCCATTCTAGCGAAAGAGAAGACAATTAATCGTTTCAACCAGCCTTTTCTTTCTTGTTTAAATACAATAGTATCATTGGTAGCAAAGGCAAAGAGAATGCCTGCAATATTACCAATCAAGGTAGCTAGTTGTTCCTGGTCTGTCAATTGGAAAACAATCAGCCGGGTAGCAACAGAAACAATTGTTGTAGCAACACCAAAGATCAGATAGGCTAAAATTTCATTATTAAAGATGCGATGAACTAGTTTTTTCATACAATTAGTCTATCATAATTCCCTTATTTGTGCTATACTTATAAAGTTGATTTATCGCATGCAATTCTATTAGATGGGTTTCATTGGCAAAGATCAACCCTTGGTGCTTAGCTTCTTTCACCAAGCATATTA
>CADFQU010000121.1 GCA_902836505.1 Streptococcaceae bacterium | reverse complement strand
TGATAGAATAGTCCTTATCAACAAAAAAGGAGATTTCTGATGAAATACTTTAAACGTCTTTTCTTTGCTGCTTTATTGGCAGTTGGTGCAATTTTCCTTGTAGCTTGTGGTTCTACAACTAGTGACAATGGGAAGTATGTTTATAAAGCTGAGAAGGAACAAATTAAAAGCATCCTTAAAGATCAAGGTGCAACTGATGAGCAACTTGAGAAGGTGATTGATCAATTTTCATTGACAATGACAATTGAAATTAAAGATACAAAAGCTAAGATGATTTTCGAAATGAAAGCTCTTGGTGAAAGCAAAGAGAAGACTATTGACCTGAAAGCTGATCAAAAGGCTAAAACTCTTGAAGGCGGTAAAGACAAAGTCAAGTATAAGATTGATGGGGATGTTTTGACTTTGGATGTATCAAAAGCAGATTCTAGTGATTATGAAGTTTTTTCTTTCTTCAAAGATGCAAAATTCAAACGTCAAAAATAATCGTATCTAGAAGGGATAGCGGAGGCTATCTCTTTTTTATTCAGCTCTTTTCCTTGCTAGCCTAGGGGGGATCTGATATAATAGTGATGAATTGGAGGAGGCTTGCATGCTTTCTAAAATAGTTAAAAAGTACTTGAGGGTGCTTTTTTATTATATAGGGAGGAGAAAGGTATGGGATATATTTGGTCCTATTTGAGAAAATATCCAAAATGGTTGTGCTTGAATTTTATAGCGGCCATCTTTTTTGTGATTGTTAATCTCGGTTTGCCAACTGTTTTGGCCCGTATGATTGATGAGGGAATCAATCCGAGAGATATAGAGCGTGTTTATTTCTGGGCCTGGGTTATGTTTGGTGTGATCATCGTCGGAATTCTTGGTCGAATCGTTCTGGCCTATGCGGTTGGGAAGATTACTACAACCATGGTTATGGATATGAGGAATGATCTTTATGAGAAGCTTCAGGAATATTCTCACCATGAATATGAAAAGATTGGCGTTTCTTCTTTAGTGACGCGGATGACATCTGATGCTTTTGCCCTGATGCAGTTTTCTGACCAGATGTTAAAACTTGGGGTCATCACCCCTATCATGATGGTTTCGAGTATTCTCTTGATTTTACAAACAAGTCCATCTCTTGCCTGGATTGTGGCGATTTCGATGCCTTTTTTGGCCGTGGTGGTCTGGTATGTAGCTGTTAAGACCAAGCCTTTGTCAGAGAAGCAGCAGGAAACCTTAGATAAGCTCAATCAATATGCACGAGAGAATCTTACAGGGCTTCGTGTCATTCGTGCTTTCGCACGTGAGGAATTCCAAGAGGAAAAGTTTGGCCAAGCAAATGCAATCTATGCGGACAACTCTAATAAACTCTTCAAACTGACTGGTTTGACGGAGCCACTCTTTGTCCAAATCATCATCGCTATGATTGTAGCTATTGTGTGGTTTGCCTTAGATCCTATTGGGGATGGTAGTTTAGAAATCGGGAATCTTGTTGCTTTTATCGAATACAGTTTCCATGCCTTGCTTTCTTTCCTTTTCCTAGCCAATCTCTTTACCATGTACCCACGGACAGCTGTCTCCAGTCATCGTTTGAAAGAGATTATGGACATGCCCATTTCCATTGATCCTAATGAAAATGGGGTAACTGAGACAGAAACCAAGGGTTATCTGGAGTTTGATAATGTCACTTTTGCCTATCCTGGTGAAACAGAGAATCCAGTCCTTCACAATATTTCCTTTAAGGCTAAACCGGGTGAAACCATCGCCTTTATCGGATCGACCGGTTCTGGGAAATCCTCTCTCGTTCAGCTCATTCCTCGATTCTATGATGTCACCTTAGGGAAAATCTTGGTCGATGGCGTGGATGTGCGTGATTTTAACGTTAAAGCCTTGCGCCATAAGATTGGATTTATCCCGCAGAAGGCCCTGCTCTTTACAGGGACCATCGCTGAAAACATCCGTTATGGCAAGGAAGATGCAAGTATTGAAGAACTAGATAAGGCAGCAGATGTAGCCCAAGCCAAAGAGTTTATCGAAAGCAAAGAAGAGCAGTTTGACACTCATTTAGCTGAAGGGGGAAGCAACCTTTCTGGAGGTCAAAAGCAACGTCTATCCATTGCGCGTGCAGTCGTTAAGGAACCGGACATCTATATCTTTGATGATTCCTTCTCGGCTCTTGACTACAAGACAGATGCTACACTGAGAAAACGTCTCAAGGAAGTAACTGGAGATGCAACTGTCTTAATCGTAGCCCAGCGGGTTGGGACCATTATGGATGCGGATCAAATCATTGTCTTGGATCATGGAGAAATCGTTGGTCGTGGAACCCACGAAGAACTCCTAGCAACCAATGAAATCTACAGTGAGATTGCTCGCTCTCAGTTGAACAATCAATCATTAACAGAAGAATAGGAGGGAGGAGAAAATGAAAGAAAAACGTTCCAGTTTTGTACGTCTTTGGGGCTATCTAAGATCCTATCGTTTTGCTGTTATTTTCGCTACACTCCTAAAGATTCTGAGTGTGGTTATGAGTGTCATTGAGCCCTATATTCTTGGACTCGCTATCACAGAATTGACCTCTAACCTGACAGATATGGCTAGAGGAGTAGCAGGAGCTCAGATTAATGCGGGCTATGTTGGTTGGGTCATGATTGTCTATCTCTTCCGGGGAGTTTTGTATGAGCTTGGATCTTATTATTCCAACTATTTCATGACCAATGCCGTCCAAAGTATGATCGAGGATATGCGTAATGACCTATCTAAGAAGATTAATCGTATCCCTGTTTCTTACTTTGATCAGCACCAGTTCGGAGATCTTCTTGGTCGCTTTACCAGCGATGTAGAAACAGTTTCTAATGCCTTGCAGCAGTCCTTCCTTCAAATTGTGAATGCCATTTTCACCTTAAGCTTGGTCATCGCTATGGTACTCTATCTTAACCTCACTTTAGGACTAATTGTAATTGCCTCTATCCCGATTACCTTCTTCGGTGCCCAGTTGATTATGAAGAAATCCCAGCCTTACTTTAAGGAGCAGGCTGATGTCCTTGGGGCTTTAAATGGTTTTGTTCAAGAAAATTTGAGCGGCTTCAACGTCTTAAAACTTTATGTACGTGAAGAATCATCGCAAGAAGAATTCCGCGACATTACCCGTCGACTCCAGCAAGTTGGATTTAAAGCGAATTTTATTTCTGGACTGATGATGCCTATTTTGAATGCAATCTCTGATTTGACCTATCTTTTGGTCGCAGTTATTGGAGCCATTCAAGTTCTTGCAGGTCGTCTGACAGTTGGGAACATGCAGGCTTTTGTCCAGTATGTCTGGCAGATCAATCAGCCTGTTCAAAACTTGAGTCAATTAGCTGGCACCTTGCAAAGTGCCAAATCTTCACTGGATCGAGTCTTCCAAGTCCTTGATGAAACAGATGAAGTACTCGGTAAAAATGAAGTTCTGGACAAGGAATTGACTGGACAGGTTAGCTTTAATCATGTGGACTTCCAATACGTGGAAGATAAACCGTTGATCCGTGATTTTACCCTGGAGGTCAAGCCTGGTGAGATGGTGGCCATTGTCGGACCGACAGGTGCAGGCAAAACCACGCTCATCAATCTGCTTATGCGTTTCTATGACGTGACCAAAGGGGCTATTACAGTGGATGGACATGATATCCGTGACCTATCTCGTCAAGATTATCGCAAGCAGTTTGGGATGGTCCTTCAGGACGCTTGGCTTTATGAAGGGACCATTAAAGAAAATCTGCGCTTTGGGAACTTGGATGCGACAGATGAAGAGATTGTCGCTGCTGCCAAGGCCGCCAATGTGGACCACTTTATCCGGACCCTTCCGGGTGGCTACAACATGGAGATGAACCAGGAGTCTAGTAATATTTCTTTGGGGCAGAAGCAGTTGTTGACCATTGCGCGTGCACTTCTAGCTGATCCAAAAATATTGATTTTAGATGAAGCGACCTCTTCAGTGGATACCCGTCTGGAACTCTTGATTCAAAAGGCTATGAAGAACTTGATGAAAGGGCGGACTAGTTTTGTCATTGCTCACCGCTTGTCTACTATCCAAGAAGCGGATAAGATTTTAGTCCTTAAAGAAGGGCAAATCATCGAACAAGGAAATCATGAATCCCTCTTGGCTGCACAAGGATTTTATCACGACTTGTACATGAGTCAATTCTCCAAAAAAGAAGAAGCTGAATAAAAACGACAAAAAAGAGCAATCGATTTTTTTTGTCATATTAAAGATAAAGTCTTCTAAAAACTTTCCTTAGGTGAGTACGGACGTCAGCGAACTTCTATGAAGTTCCATGACTAATTATTGAGCCTAAGGTCTCAATAATTCCGAGTGCCTGAA
>CADFQU010000120.1 GCA_902836505.1 Streptococcaceae bacterium | reverse complement strand
GTTTTGTTTGGTTCATCGCGTGTGAACGGTTGTTTCCTGATACAGTCTTACGACCAGTAAAATAACATACTTTAGCCATTCTGTTTTGCCTCCTATTAGATCTAATATTACGGATGTGCTAGCACCACATACCGTACTATATTACCAAAAAAACTTTCTCTTGGCAAGACCTTTGAATAAGTTTTTCTTAGATCGGCTTATGAAAAGTTATTCTCACCTACATAGATGATTTCTAGATTCCCCAGTGAGACCTCTCCGACGATGTAAAAGTCTTTGCTGGTTAAATTGCTAGGATTTTCCTGGTGTTGGATAGCTGACAAAGAACTTTCTACATTGACATGAACCCGCCAATCGCTTGGCACATAAAGACTCAAACTTCCAAGGGAGACATCCACCGCAAACTGGGCAGATGGACCTTCGATGCGGCAATTATCAAAATAGATAGAAGCTTCTCCCAAGCTCACATCCGCACTTCCGCCCGTAAAATTCTGGTCATTCAAATACTTGGTCACTGTAGAGAAGGAGACATCGATGTCATTGCCAGCAGTTTGGGAAGATGTTCCTGCTGAGTAAGAGTTCCAAGTAGCTTTTGCTTTTTTTGAAGGCTTAAAGAGAATATTGAGACCGATTACAGCTAAAATAGAAGAAAAGATGACCACTGAATTGGATACTGGAAGAAAATGGTATTGGCCGTTAAGGGAGAAGAGGGCCAAAATCCCATATAGAAATCCCCAACCAAAGTGGCGCTTCAAGAAACTAGAGAGGGAAAGGACTGCGAGCAAGACAACCCAAGCCAGCGTCCAAATACTGATCTCCCATTTTACAAAATAGCCTTGCAAGAGCACCAGAGCTGCTAGGAGGATTAAGAAAATCCCAATTAATTTATTTTTCATTTTTTTACCTCATTTCCTTTAACCGTTCTTTTAAGAGTTGATAATAGTGTCGGGACACGTGTACCTGCTTATGGGTTTGATAAAAGTTTACTGTACTGGTTCCCGAAAAAGATTTTTCGATGGAATAAATCTGCTTGGTATTGACGATGGTCGACTTGGAGATACGACAGAAAGCAATCGGCAAGATCTCTTCCAACTCGTAGAGTTTTTGGCGGACCTCATATGCCTCTTCTCTGGTGTGCCCATAGATTTTTTCACCATCTGTCTCAAAGAAGAGAATCTCTGACACATCTACAAAGTACTCGCTTCGATCCTTGTAAAAGGTCAAGGGCGTCATTTTTTGCTCCAAGATCAACTGTTGCAAGCGGGCGACATCCTCCGTCAATCGAGGAGCCCGAATGATCATTTCTGGCTCATCCATCTGCGGATCTAATTCGATACGAACTTTCATAGGACTCCTTTCTTAACCTTTGTTAGTAACATTATAACAGGTGTTCAAAATCTTACAAGACCTTTTCGGTAAGTGGTTCTTTTCAGCCCCTAAGTGGTGCTTTCAAACAGCTAAAAAGGACTCGTTCTGAAGAAATCTCTTCATACCAAGTCCCTGAAGCGAATAAAATTGGAAGCATTATTTTTCTTTCGGTGCGTCTGGAAAGAGAAAGCTAAGACCAAGACAAGCCAAGACACCCGCAGTAATCACGACCCCATTTGAAATCGGAAGAAGGTCATAGATGCCATTGGCGATGATAAAACCAATGACGGCACAAATCAAGCTGGACTTGTAGTCTTTCTTGAGTGCATTTTCAAACGTAAAGAAAGCAAACAAGACAACTGGAACCAAGGGCCAAAGATTGGCATCTATTTTCGGATAACCAATGATACTAAAAGTGATAACGGCGAGAGCTGCAAGGATAAATCCAAACCCAATTAATTTTTTCATGATACTACCTCTTTTTATAATGTTATCAGAAGACTGGCTTCTTTTGATAAACCTACTATAACAAACAGAAGCAAAGGTGACAAGGAAATTTGGATAAGCGGTCAAATTATCGGACTATCTGGTTACATGAACATGAATGAACCAGACGAACTAGCCATTTTTAGGGGATGCTTCCTCTCCTTCGTAAAACCATTATAGTTCATGACAATTGAGAAAAGCAAAGATGAGTTTGAAAATTTTTATAATCATTTGGTACAAATTTTGGTACAAAAAGTGATTCAACATCAAAAAAAGCTCGTCACAATAGGCTTTTTCTTGTGTGGTTTGATGCCGAATGCAGGGATCGAACCTGTGACCTACGCGTTACGAGTGCGTTGCTCTACCAACTGAGCTAATTCGGCGATTACCTTCTCAGTATAGCACTCTGATAGCGGATGTCAAGCACTTTTAGTTGATCTTTTTAATCAAAATCTGACAAGGATTTTTAAGATCCCATAGTTGAGGAAAAATCTCTAATTTTTTAAAACCTCAGCGACAACTGCCATTTTTTGCTTTTCATCCTTAACTTCTTTAATAACAAGCATCATAAGTTCCTTTCTTGATTTTAGTCTTACTTTAGCTCTTACGAACCTGCACTTTCGTATGCATCTAATCCCCTATCCCAGAGTTTCAGAGAGATGCAAAAGAAGATAATAGAAATCAGAAGCAAACCACCAATATTAAAGAGTCCATCCTTGCCCTGCAAGAAATAGCTGGCAGGATAGTAGGCCGTAAAGGCGAAAGGTACAATAAAGCTAATTAACCAACGAAGGAGCGAATTGTAAATGGAAATCGGGTACTTGGCAAAATCATTAAACATATAGAAAATGTAAATCATGGCACCTGACTGCTTGGTCCAAAAAGCGATACTGGCTGTTGCAATTTTCAAGGAAGTATAAATCAAGGTCGCAAAAGGAATACAAACTAGAAAAAGTAGGAATTTGGGAAGCGTCCAAGCAATGCTTGACACTGTTGTTCCCAATAGAATGCAACCGACCAAAAGTTCGCCCAAGGCATCAATCTGAAAGGTCTCAACGAGGATATGAAAGAGAGGATTGATAGGACGAGTCAGATACTTGTCAAACTCCCCTTTTCGAACTAGTCGTTGACCTAAAGCCCAGAGATTGTCAAAAAAGAGATGGTCCAATCCCTTAGGAATCAAGGAAAAACCATAGATAAAGGCTATCTCTTGAAAGGTCCAGCCTTCTAAGGAGGGGATATGTTGAAAGATGACATTGAGAAACAAGAGGTTCAGGCCTTGAGTCAGAAAGACTCCCAACACACCAACCACAAAATCTACCTTGTATTCCATGATTTGCTTGATGTATTGTCTGATAAAAATCAGATGCATGCGTTGATATTTTTTCATACTAACCTCCTTGAATAGTGATAAATGACTGGACTCGTTTCCAAATCAACTGAGACAAGCCCACCATCACTATAAGCCAGAAAAGCTGAAGCAAAAGTGCTTGAAGAATCTGACTAGCATCGTATTTCCCAACAATAATCATGACCGGAGTGTAAATTAAGGATGCGAAAGGTAAGAAGGACAGAATATCTGAAATGACCTTTGGAAAGAAAGCCAAGGGAATCAAACTCCCAGACATAAAGGCCACTATGGAAGTCTTAAGTAGGTTGGAACCCCAAAGATTTTTAAATACAAAGGCTGAAAATCCAAAGCAGATATTAAAGAAAAAGTTAATCAGATAGGCCAGCGTTAAGCTAAAAAGATAAAGGGTAGTTAGTCCCAGCACTTCTACAATCCCTTGCCCAGATAAGATTTTCATCAAAACAATGACACTTAAAAATGGCAGTCCAACAGAGATAAAAATCAACCACTTGGAACCAAGCTCCGTAAAGAGGTAAGAAGCCGCAAAATGCACTGGTCGCAACAAGCGCATGATAATGGAACCATCCTTGACCTCATCACCAATCATAAAGGAAGAATCCGACCTAGTCAGAAGATTAGTCACAAAACTCATGATGATGTAGAGGGTGATATCCGCCATACTGAAGCCCTGAATCAAAGGCTCCTTGGAGGAGTCAAAGACTGCCTTCCAGAGATAAAAAGCCACAAAAGCCCCCATGACATCGCCAATCCGATAGAGAATAAAGTTGACTCGATAGGTAATCAACTCCTGAATCCCTGCATTGATAAAGGGTTTATAACGTCTCCACAATTTGACCATCTTAGAGCTCCTTTCGGTAGAAGCGACGGATGATATCCTCAATATCCGTATCCTCCATCTTCAAATCACGGATTTCAAAATCAGACAGGGTTTGCTTGATAATATCAGCTGATTGGTAGCGGGAACTATCAAATTCAATAGTCAGGTTATTTCCTTGTCTATCAATGGATATATCAGACAAGCCTTCATAATGAGAGACGAGATGACTTTGACCTGGCGTCAGCTCAAAGGAAAGTGTCTTCATCTTACCAAAGGTTTCCTTGAGCTGGCTCACCGTTCCATCAAAAAT
>CADFQU010000119.1 GCA_902836505.1 Streptococcaceae bacterium | reverse complement strand
GATTGTTGTTAGTGTTCCGACCAAGGTCTTACAAGACCAAATCATGCAGCAGGAAGCAAAGACGATTGAGGACGTTTTTCAGACTTCTTTTCATAGCCTAAAGAGTCCTCAAAATTATTTAAAACTGGATGAGTTCTTTCGAATCTTGCATGAACCAGAGGAAAATCGCCTCTGGAATCGGTTCAAAATGCAATTGCTAGTCTGGTTGACCCAAACAAGGACGGGTGATCTAAACGAAGTGGGACAGCTCCATCGTTACGGGAATTTTGTTCAACGAATCCGTCATGATGGGAAGTTATCAAAAAAATCTTTATTTTACACAGAAGATTTTTGGCGTCTCGGTCAAGAAAAAGCCAAAATGAGCCGAGTTGTGCTTACCAATCATGCCTATTTATTGACTCGATTAGAGGATGATCCTTCTCTAGTTGAAAATCGGACTCTAGTGGTGGATGAAGCACAAAAACTTTATTTTTCATTGGAGCATTTTTCAAGGGCTTCCTTATCCTTATCGGATTTCATGCTAGATCTGCAGCGTGAGATAGAAACAGAAAAATCCTTGTTGAAACGGCGGATCCTTGAAAGTCTTCAATTTGAATTGAATGCCATCCTCAAACATCTTGAATCAGGCAACAAAAAAATAGAACTGGGAGCAGAACAGGTTCAAAAGATTCGCCAGGATTTATCTGAACTAGATAGTCCAGTTTTAGCAGAATTAAAAACGGTCTTTGATCCTCGTTTTCAAATTTTTTGGATTGATCGGACACAAGAGGACCAACATCCGATTATTCGACTACAGTCGGGAAGAGAGGGCTTAGTTTCGCTTCAGGACTTTATTCCGACGACCACCAGACTTCTCTTGGTATCAGCTACCTTATCGATTAGTAAAAAGGTCAATCTAGCTTCCATTTTAGGAATTGAGAACTACCAATTCATTGGGAAAGAACTGTACTACCATCAAGGTCAAACCATCTTCATCGATCGAGAATTTCCTGATTTGACCAACCTGACTCAAGAGGAATTAGCAATCTCTTTAGCCCGATATTTGGATGAGCTAGCAGCTGCTGGCTTGCCTCTCTTTGCCTTGTTTACTTCCAAAGACTTGCTTTTAGCAACTTCACACCAGATGACAGTGGGTCATCTGGCCCAGTATAAAAATGGCGAAGCAGCAAATATTAAACGGCGATTTGATAGAGGGGAAGCTTCCGTCCTTTTAGGATCCGGTAGCTTTTGGGAGGGTGTCGATTTTGCCCAGCAAGCAAAAATCATTCAAGTCATTCCTCGTATTCCTTTTGATAATCCAAGTGATTTCTTCGTACAGAAGCTGCATGAAACCTTGCGTCTAGAGGGGAAAAATCCTTTTTATGATTATAGTTTGCCACTAGCTATCTTACGCTTAAAGCAGGCGCTTGGACGCTCGAGTCGTTCAAGCGAGCAAGAATCTCTGGTTATTTTATTAGATCAACGCTTATTAAACCGTCAATATGGCTCGCAGATTCAAGCCAGTTTGGAGAAAATAGCTCCTCTTGTCATTGCTAAGACAGGAGAAGTAAAAGAAGTTGTTGAACAATTTAGGAGTTAAAATGAATAAAATATCTAATTGGAGCCAGTATCTTCCAGGCCTTATGATTGCAGCTTTTGCAGCAGGACTATCTATGGTATTAGGAAAAGCAGTGCCTATCCTTGGCTCTAGTCTCTTTGCTATCTTGTGTGGTATCCTGTTGAATGCCAGCCAACTCTTGCCTCAAACGAGTAGATCAGGTCTATCCTATTCAGGGAAAAAACTCTTGCAATATTCGATTATTTTGATGGGCTTTACCTTGTCCTTTCAAAAGGTGACCAAATTGGGCCTGTCTTCTTTGATCGTTAGTTTACCGACCATCAGTATTGCCTTTCTCTCGGCTTTTGCAGTGGGCTACCTTTTAAAAGCTTCAAAGATCTTAACGACCTTGGTTGGAATGGGGACAGCAATTTGTGGAGGATCTGCAATCGCGGCGGCTTCCCCTGTTCTAGAAGCTGATGAAAACGACATCGCTCTGTCCATGTCGACCATCTTTTTCTTCAACATCTTAGCGGTCTTCCTTTTTCCTTTCTTTGGTCACCTTCTTGCGATGACAAATCAGCAATTTGGTTTTTGGGCAGGAACGGCCATTAATGATACTTCATCTGTTGTAGCGGCGGCATTTTCCTATAGTAAAGAAGCTGGTGAAATTGCGACTGTTGTCAAGCTAACACGGGCCTTAATGATTATTCCAATCTGTTTTGGGATGCTGGGGCTAAAGCTTCTAGGACGGACAAAACAGGATCGAGAAGGGAAGCAAGTGAAACTAAGTAAAATCGTTCCTTGGTTTATTTTCTACTTCCTTTTGGCCTCTTTAGTAACCTCCTTTGGCTGGTTTCCAAGCTCATGGATCCCCTTCTGTAAATGGTTATCACAATATTTGATGGCTATGGCCTTGGTTGGCATTGGAAGTCAAGTGTCTATTCAAGCCTTCCGCAAGCAGGGGGTGGCTCCTCTTCTTATTGGCCTTGTTGCCTGGGTAGCTGTATCCATTTCTAGTCTGCTACTTCAATACTTTTTAGGAACCTAAATGAAAGGGAGATGAAATGAAGAGACGTCAGTCTTTCAAACTTAGAGGAGATTTCTCCTTGATCACCACTGTTTTGTTATTATTGGCATTTGGAGTGGTGGCAGTCTACATTGCAGTTTCAAATGATTATCCTGACCTGGTTTGGCCTATTTTAGGGCAACAGGTTGCCTGGATTATTTTGGGCTGTATGATTAGTTTTGTCGTCATGCTTTTTAATACAGAATTTTTATGGAAAGTGACGCCTTATTTGTATGTCTTTGGTTTGGTCTTAATGGTCTTGCCCCTTTATTTTTACAACCCAAACTTGGTTGCTTCGACTGGTTCTAAAAACTGGGTAGCCTACAAGGGGATTAGCCTCTTTCAACCATCAGAATTTATGAAAATTTCTTATATCTTGATGGTCTCTCGTTCGATTGTTCATTTTTTACGAAACAATAGGGACGAAGATCGGACGCTTAAAAAAGACTTTTTTCTAATTGTACAAATTGCGGCCTACACCATACCAGTTCTTGGACTCTTGGCCTTTCAACATGATTTTGGAACTTCCTTGGTATTTATGGCGATTTTCTCAGGAGTCGTCCTCATTTCAGGGGTCTCCTGGAAAATCATTTTACCAGTCTTTTTAACCCTCGTAGGTGGGATCGCTCTCTTTTTGGCCGTCTTTCTATCCGACGGTGGGCGGGCCTTTCTCCATCAAACTTTGGGGATGCCCACCTATCAGATGAACCGCATTTTAGCCTGGTTGAATCCTTTTGATTATGCACAAACCATGACCTTCCAACAGGCTCAAGGACAGTTGGCCATTGCCAGCGGTGGTCTATTGGGGCAAGGTTTTAATGTATCTAATCTGTTGATCCCGGTCAGGGAGAGTGATATGATTTTTACGGTCATCGCGGAAGATTTTGGATTTGTAGGAGGATTGGGTCTCCTTCTCTTATACATGTTTCTAGTTTATAAGATGTTGCGAATTACCCTGAAATCCAACAATCAATTTTATACCTATATCTCAACTGGTTTCATCATGATGTTGGTCTTCCACATATTTGAGAACATTGGGGCGGTGACGGGGATCTTGCCTCTCACTGGAATTCCCTTGCCTTTTATCTCACAAGGAGGATCCGCTATTGTAAGTAACCTCATTGGAATTGGCTTATTGTTATCCATGAGCCATCAAAATAGGGTGAGTGAAGAACGGAAAAAAGAAAGTCGACTCTTGAGGCAGAAACAATTGAGTCGACTACACGAGAAAGGAATCATTTAATATGGCAAAAGTAGCAGTTATCTTAGCAAGTGGTTTCGAGGAAATCGAAGCCTTGACTGTTGTCGATGTCTTGCGAAGAGCAACGATCGAGTGTTTGATGGTTGGATTTGATCCAGAAGTGACAGGTTCCCATGGTATCACAGTGAAGGTAGATGAGGTCTGGTCCGGTTCGTTGGATCATTTTGATGGCATTGTCCTTCCAGGAGGGATGCCTGGTGCGGCGAATCTACGCGACCATGAAGGCTTGATTCAGTCTTTAAAAGAAGCCCATGAACAAGGGAAAAGTCTTGCGGCTATTTGTGCAGCTCCGATTGTATTGGATCGCGCTGGAATACTTGATGAAAAACGCTATACCTGCTATGATGGCTTTGAAAAAGAAATTGCAACAGGACACTATGTGAAAGAAGCAGTGGTTCAGGATGGTCACATTTTGACCAGTCGGGGTCCTGCAACAGCACTTGCTTTTTCCTATGCCCTGGTCAAGCATTTTGGTGGAGATGCCACAGCATTGAGAGAAGGGATGCTCTATCAAGATGTTTTTGGAACATCGGCCCCATAGTTGTTTA
>CADFQU010000118.1 GCA_902836505.1 Streptococcaceae bacterium | reverse complement strand
GAACTATTTCAAATAAGCTCTTGATATGAAGATGATCTAATACAATAAATGATTCAAAAGAGGTTTCAACACCTCTTTTTGAAATATTGTACAAATGATTGACAAATTATCTTAGAATGGTATGATATTATCAACTAAAAAAGACGAGCTTAGCTCAAAAAGAAAGAAAAGAGGAAAATGGGAATGTCAAATTGGGACACTAAATTTTTGAAAAAAGGTTATACCTTCGATGATGTATTGCTCATTCCAGCTGAAAGTCATGTATTACCAAACGATGCAGATCTTCGTACAAAATTGGCGGATAACCTTGTGTTGAATATCCCAATCATCACAGCTGCGATGGATACAGTCACTGAAAGCCAAATGGCTATTGCCATTGCCCGTGCTGGAGGACTTGGGGTTATTCACAAAAATATGTCCATTGCCCAACAAGCAGATGAAGTTCGTAAAGTAAAACGCTCTGAAAACGGCGTTATCATTGACCCATTTTTCCTAACACCTGAACATACCATTGCTGAGGCAGATGAACTTATGGGACGTTACCGTATCAGTGGTGTTCCTGTGGTTGAAACCATGGAAAATCGTAAACTAGTTGGGATTTTGACCAACCGTGACCTACGTTTTATTTCTGATTATGATCAACCAATTTCAAATCATATGACGAGCGAGAATCTAGTAACTGCACCAGTCGGTACTGATTTAGAGACCGCTGAACGGATTCTCCAAGAACACCGAATTGAAAAATTGCCGTTGGTAGACGAGAATGGTCGTTTGTCTGGTTTGATTACCATTAAGGATATTGAAAAAGTCATTGAGTTTCCAAATGCAGCTAAAGATGAATTTGGTCGTCTTTTAGTAGCAGGTGCGGTGGGTGTTACTTCTGACACATTTGAGCGTGCAGAAGCATTGTTTGAAGCTGGTGCAGATGCGATTGTGATCGATACGGCCCATGGTCATTCTGCAGGGGTTCTTCGTAAGATTGCTGAAATTCGGGCTCATTTCCCAGACCGCACTTTGATTGCAGGTAATATTGCTACAGCTGAAGGAGCGCGTGCTCTCTATGATGCAGGTGTTGACGTCGTTAAGGTTGGGATTGGACCTGGTTCAATCTGTACAACTCGTGTAATTGCTGGTGTTGGGGTTCCTCAAGTTACAGCGATTTATGATGCAGCTGCTGTTGCACGTGAATATGGAAAAACAATCATTGCTGACGGTGGAATCAAGTATTCTGGAGATATTGTAAAAGCTTTAGCTGCGGGTGGTCATGCAGTTATGCTTGGTTCCATGTTTGCCGGAACAGATGAAGCTCCTGGTGAAACTGAAATTTTCCAAGGACGTAAATTTAAGACCTACCGTGGAATGGGATCCATTGCAGCTATGAAGAAGGGATCTAGTGACCGCTACTTCCAAGGTTCTGTTAATGAAGCCAACAAATTGGTTCCAGAAGGAATCGAAGGTCGGGTTGCTTATAAAGGATCAGCAGCCGATATCGTCTTCCAAATGATTGGAGGTATTCGTTCGGGTATGGGCTATGTTGGAGCTGCCAACCTTCAAGAATTGCATGAAAATGCGCAATTTGTTGAAATGTCCGGGGCAGGTTTAAAAGAAAGACATCCACATGATGTTCAAATTACCAACGAAGCACCAAACTACTCCGTTCAATAAAAAAGAAAAAGTGTGAAATTCTATGATTTCACACTTTTATTATGTCAAAAAGGTGTAAATTTAAATTGACAAAACTGTTAATTATTCGTCAATTTGACCTGAGTGAATATTGAAGATTTTTAAGTCTTCAGGCAAGTCTTTTAGGTGATTTAGAGTTGTAGTTGTAATAAATGTTTGGATGTCACGAGAGATAACTTCTAGTAAATGTAGTTGACGATTGTTGTCAAGTTCACTCATGACATCATCTAAGAGTAAAATAGGCTTTTCATTCGTCAAGGATTCAATCAATGAAATCTCTGCTAGTTTTAATGAAAGAACAACACTGCGGTGCTGACCTTGGCTACCAAAAGTCGCATTCATGTCATTGATGTAAAAACTAATGTCATCTCGGTGAGGACCGACACTGGTTGTTTTTTTGATGAGATCCTTCGACCGATTTTCTCGAAGTAATTTGATAAAAGTTGGGCGAAGTGTTTCTTCATCTTGAAAAGGAACAGATGAGTCATACCGAATGGTGAGTTTTTCAGCTTGATTGGAAATTTCAAAATGTTTTTCCTGGCCAAAGTTTTCTAATTTTTTAAGAAAATCTTTCCGATGGATGCAGACTCGGCTACCATAATCTGCTAATTGTTCATCTAAAACATCTAAAAAGGTTGGATCTACTGTGTTCGCCGTTTTTAAGTAACTGTTACGCTGCTTTAGAACATGATGATAGGCTGTTAAATCCGATAGATAAACGGGTTTCATCTGCCCTAAGTCAATATCAATAAACTTGCGACGAAGAGCAGGTGATCCTTTAATGAGTTGTAAATCCTCTGGAGCAAAGAGAACCACATTCATGTTACCGATATATGTTGATAACTTGCTTTGTTTTAAGTGGTTCACTTTAGTGACTCTTCCTTTTGAGGATAAGGAAATTTCTAGAGGGATAGAGCCTGTCTTTTTTTCTAACACTCCTGAAACGCTAAATTGTTCCTCTTGAAAATGAATTAAATCTTTATCGGAACGAGTCCGATGGCTGCGGGTCAAGGCTAAAAAGTAGATGGACTCAAGGAGATTGGTTTTTCCTTGAGCATTTTGGCCTAAGAAAATATTCAAACCAGAGTGGAATTGGAGATCTACTTCTTTATAATTTCGAAATTTCTGAATATGTATGGATTTAAGCCACATATTATGTCCCTGGGAAACGAACGGGTTTCCGTTTGTTCTCCTCTTTTTTTGGTTTTGTATCTTTTTTTTGTTTCTGTTCTTTGTTTAATTTCTTCACCAATTGAGCAACGCGTTCTTTTTCTATCTTGTCCGCTTGGTAGTCTTCCATTTCTTCTGGACTAGGTTGCGTAATCGTTATGATTTCTTTATCACCAATGACTGAGATTCTATCTCCTACTCGTAATTTACGTCCTCTTCTGGTTTCCACTTCTCCATTGACCTCTACTTGATTTTCAAGTAAAAAGGCTTTGATAGCTCCACCGCTTTGGATGATTCCCAGTTCTTTAAATAGGGCTTGTAGTGTAATAAATTCATCAAAAAGTTTATAGTTCATAGTTCACCTCAATGATTGTTATTATACCACAAAAGGATGAAAAACCTAAGATAGGGCGAGTCAGTGTAAACGTTTTTTAATCTGTCTGGGAAAGATTTTACTGGGATTTCGTGATATAATGAAGAGTAATATTTGTTAGAACGAGGATAACAATGGAATTAGTTGCTGGTGTTCGAATCCATTTTATAAAATCAGAAAAATTTAAGACCAATGAGATAAAAGTGCGATTCTCGGCCCCCCTTTCTGAAGAAACAATAGCAGGACGGGTTCTAGCCTCACGCATGATAGAAACAGCCAATCAACTTTACCCAACTTCTCAGCAATTTAGAGAACAGTTGGCGAACTTATATGGAGCCAATTTTTCTACTTCTGTTTCAAAACGCGGCCAAACACATTACGTTGATATTAATTTATCCTATGTCCGTGATGCTTTTTTGAGCAAGAAAAATGTCTTGACAGATCAGATGCTGGATTTATTAAAGGTATCTCTTAATGCTCCTCTTGCAGAAAATGGATGCTTTCATTCAGAAACTTTTTTAGTAGAGAAAAAAAATCTTATCACAGAACTAGAAGCAGAAATTGAAAATCATTTTTATTATGCTCACCAACAATTGAATCGGTTGTTTTATGATCAAGCTGACATGAAACTAAGTAAGTATGGAAGTGTCCAGCAGATTCAGAATGAGGATGAAAAGTCAGCTTATCAAGCATTTCAAGAAATACTTCAAACAAATCTGATTGACTTTTTCTTTATGGGGGATTTCAATGAACTAGCGGTCATTGAAAAGATCAGTAACTTTGGTTTACAACCTCGTAAATCTAATGTCAACCTTTTTTATACACAATCTTTCTCGAATGTTGTCAGAGAAGGACTGGAGCAGCGAGAGACTCATCAATCTATTTTAGAATTAGGTTATCACTTTCCTGTTCAGTATGGGGAGAAAGAGCATTTTGCTTTAATTGTTTTAAATGGTTTACTGGGGGCTTTCTCTCACTCAAAATTGTTTACAGTCATTCGAGAAAAAGAAGGATTAGCTTATACGATCTCTAGCCATTTTGATATTTTTTCTCATTTTATGCGGATCTATGCTGGGATTGATCGAAAAAATAGAACCCGGACCATGACCCTAATGAGTCGTCAAGTGAGTGACTTGAAGAGAGGGAAGTTTACAAGTGAAGAGCTGCGTTTGACAAAAGAAATGATTGTAAATGCTGCAAAATTGTCGCAGGATCGACCTG